>NZ_JAMYSP010000004.1:0-288467 GCF_040322015.1 Mesorhizobium sp. M0208
CACCAGCCGGCGCGATCAGGCCAGGCCGTTGATGCGCCTGTTCATGGCCTCCACGCTCATGTCGCCGCAGCGGGCGCTCGACCTCACTAGAGCTCATTGGCACATCGAGAACGGCCTGCATTGGATGCTTGATGTCCATTTCGATGAGGATCTCAGCCGTGCCCGCAAGGATAATGCTCCCGCCAACACAGCCCTTCTCAATCGCCTCGCCAGAAACATCCTTCAGACCGCCGATGCTGCCAAAGTCCCCATCAGCCATCGCATCAAGAAATGCGCCTGGAACGACGACTATCTCATCAATGCCATCACTCATATGCGATAGCCCTGCCCACAAGGGGGGAGATCGGCTGCCGCCGGCGCTTCGTTACGCTCAATAATTACCGTTATAATAACGGTCGTCGCAGGGCGCGGTGTAGATGCGGCCGTAGCGATCCTGATAGCGGCAGAGCTGTTCGCCGCGCGGTTGCGGGGTGGTGGCGTTGCCGACGACCGCACCGAGCAGGGCGCCGCTGGCTGCACCGATAACCGTGCTTTTGGTGTTGCCGCCTATGGCCTGGCCGGCGAGCGCACCGGCGCCGGCGCCGAGCAGCGCACCGGTGCTGGTTCTCTGCTGTGCTTCGGTCTGCGCGCAGCCTGCCAGCGCGGCGGTTACGAACATGGCGGCAATGGCTCTGGATACGGTCATCGTCTGATACTCCCTTGAAGTCTATGAACTAATACGCAGGCTGATTTTGCCAAGTAGGGTCGCATTTGCGGCGGAACATAGGCACCGTGCCTCACGAAATAAGACATGGTTGTTTTTGTCTGACGGCCGGAGACGACGGCTCGGCAAGACGATGCCCAAACGAGACTAATCTTTGACGGCCCATGTGCCCGGTCTGCTTTTTCTACGCAGCGGCTAACTCTTCCTCAAATCCCAAAAATGGAGAAACCAAATGACCCGAGGTCTTGCCCGGACGCTTTCGCGTGCCGCCGCCAGAGAAGCCGGCCTTGCCCCGCCCAGGGCCGGAATTTCCGCCAGGACGAGCGGACAGGGCGGCACCTACCGCACGGTCTTTTCATTCAATGCCATGCCGGTGCCGGTCACCGATGCGCAGGCCTTTGCCAGCCAGAAGCTGTTCGATTTCATCGATGGCAAGATCCGTATCAAGGGCGGTACGGCCCGGCTGCAGTTTGCGGTGCTGACTACCCGCGCGTCGACCATCAACGACAATGCCGCGCTGACCTGGTCGCTCGGCTCGGCGGCAGGGTCGAGCGCTGTGCTTGCCGGAACCACGGTCAATGTGCTGGGCGCGACCGGCCGCACGCTGGATGGCGCCGGTGCCGCGCCGTCGAGCGCGTCGATTGCCGATGTTGCCGCAGCCTTGACGCTCGACGGCACCGTGACGCCGGTCGACCTCTATCTCAATCTGGCGTTTGCCACGGGCACCGACATCGATGCCGACGGCACGATTGCCGTTACCGGCACGATCACGCTGCTCTGGGAGAACTGGGGCGACAATGCGTAGGCGCTAATCTCCCCCCTCGAGGGGGAGATGTCGCCGAAGGCGACAGAGGGGGTCGGTTCGACCGGGCGCGACCCCCGGCGACAGATGAGGTCGGCGCTCCACGCGCGGCTACCCCCTCTGGCCTGCCGGCCATCTCCCCCTCGAGGGGGGAGATACCAAGTTTCACCGCCAGTGCTCTCATCACCGGCCTTCAAACTCTCAGCAAAAGGAATCTTCTCATGACAGATCTGGCAGACGCCGGGTCCGTGGTGGCGGCGCCACCGGCGGGCAACCTTGCACGGCCACCGGCCAACGGGGACAACGGGTCCGCCCCGCCTAAGGCCGCAAGCTGGTTTGACGGTCTTTCCGAAGGCAACCGCAAGCTCGCTGAAACCAAGGGCTGGACCAAGCCTGAAAGCCTCGATCGGGTTTTCGCCTCCTATGCGGAGCTGGAGCGGCAGCAGGGTGAGAGCCTGCGCGTTCCGGCAGCCGATGCAGCCGCGGAAGACTGGAACAGGTTCCATGCCCGGCTGCCCGAGGCGATGCGTCCGCTGACCTCGCCCGACAAGGTCGAGTACCGGCGCCCCGACGGGCTCCCCGAAAACTTCGCCTATTCGGACGAGCTCGCCAATGCGTCCAAGGCCTGGGCGGTCGAGGCAGGTGCTACCCCGAAGGTTGCACAGGCCTATCACGACCGCTTCGTCGGCTACATGGCCGAGCAGGCCAAGGCACAGCAAATCGCCGTTGCCCGCTCGGTCGAGACTACGCACGACGACCTCGTGCGGGATTGGGGACCGACCGGGAGCGATGGCTTTCGCCAGAAGCTCGAGGTCGCCAACCGGGCGATGAAGAAGCTCGGCCTGGTCAATGCCTACAAGGCGAAGGGCATCCTTCTGCCGGACGGCGCCTTGACCGACCCGCAGATCGCCAAGGCGTTCCACGCTATCGGCGAGGCGATGTTCCGCGAAGACACGATCGACGGCAATGCTGCCTTGAGCGGAGGCAACCCCTTCAAGCGCAATGCCGCCGGCGAGCGCAACCTGACTGGCATCTCGGCCCTGGTCAAAAGCGACCCCGCCCGCGCCCGGCGGCTGGCACGCGAGGCCGGCGAAAACCCCGACCTGTGGATGCCCAACAACCCTCTTTGACCCCAAACCTGAAGGAAGACAAAAATGGCAGACGCCTACACCCGTATCGCGGACGCGATCGTTCCGTCCGTCTACGCGCAATACTCGTTCGAGGAGCACGTCCAGTCGCTGGAGATTTACCAGGCCGGGATCCTGTTTTCCGACCCGTCGATCGCCTCGAAGCTCAGCCTGGGCGGTCGTTCGGTCGACATGCCCGGCTGGAAGGACCTCGGCAACGATCCCTCCGAGCCGGTCAATGACGACCCGGCCGACTCGATCGAGATGAAGAAGATCGGCGCGCGCCGCGAAGTCGCGGCCCGCAATGTGCGTGCGCAGGCCTGGGGCATCCCGGACCTGACCTCGATCCTTGCCGGTGACGATCCGCAGAAGCTCATCGTGCGTCGCCAGACCGACTACTGGCAGCGCGCCAACAAGCTGACGCTGCTCGGCATCCTGAAAGGCGTGCTGGCCGACAACATCGCCAATGACGCCGGCGACCTGGTGCGCGTCACCGGCGCCTCCATCGTCGACACCGACATCATCGAGGCCGCCTATCTGATGGGCGACCGCGCCGACAAGTTCAAGACGATCTGGATGCATTCGAAACAGATGAAGGCGCTGAAACTCGCCGACCTCATCGACTATGTGCCGTCGTCCGAGCAGGGCGGGCCGCTGATCCCCTATTACATGGGGCTGAGGGCCGTCGTCGATGACGACATTCCGGTTGCCGGCGGCGTCTACACCGCGTTCATGTTCAAGGACAAGGCGATTCTGTGGAACGAGCTGCCGGTAAACACCGAAGGCGGGCCGCTCGAGTTCGACCGCAAGCCGCGGCAGGGCCATGGCGGCGGCGTCACTGAAATGGTCGGCCGCCGGCATTTCGTGCCGCATGTGCCGGGCACCCGCTTTCTCGACGCGTCCTCGGCCGGCGAATTCGCCACCGATGTCGAGTTGGCACTGGCGGCAAACTGGGACCGCACGGCCTCGAGCGTCAAGCACATGACGTTCATCGCGCTGAAGACGACCGAGTCCTGATCGGCGAAGGGGCGGGCGTCCGACGTCTCGCCCCTTCGGGACGCCAGGTCGGCCACTGTGGCGAATCCCAAGTTCACCCGCCGCGCTGCGTCAGAGTGATGTGAATTTGGGGTTCGCTACAACATTCATGTTGCCCTCTGGTCAATCGACGGCACCAAACAGTTACAAGAAAGGGCGATGCTGCCTGTCTCGGCAAGGGAGGTAACTATGAACATGAAGTACAAGACAGTTCAGGAAGTGCTCCGAAAAGCGGGCATTGTCATGAGCAAGAAGGGGAACGTTCATCGCATAAACTTCTTCAGCGGTCTGGAAAACACCGCCTACTACACACCAAGTCTTCAGAATGCCCTGGACAAGGGCTTGGCCATGGCAGGAGGTGCCGGAAGGGTGAAATCAGGCGCCTTTGTCAAGTCAGCCGAAACAGGGCAGTGGATCGCGACCAGCGCACGCGTCGGCTGACACAATCAAGGCAAGACATCGCCGCGTTGCGCGGCGGTGTCGTGAAACTGCAATAGCCCAAGCATTGCCGTCTTCCTTGCTCGATGGGAAAAGACGACTGACGAAGCGTCTGCCACGCCATTTCCTGATGGGCGGTTGGTGGCGTGACGGCCTCATGCACGAGACGTGCAACATCTGCCCAAGCCACAAATCACAAGAAATCCCCAGCCGCCTCGAAGCGGCCTTTTTGCCGTGGAGGCACCATGTCCCGTTTTCCCCGACCAATCACACAGCCGGAGGCCTGAGCCATGGCCATCACCCCGCTCGACATCGCCAACATGGCGCTCGCCGTGCTCGACGAGGCGCCGATCGACAGCCTCGACCAGGACGCCAAGGCGGCGCGCCTGCTCAATCTGCATTTCGACCTGACCCGCGAGGCCGAATTGACCAAACATGCCTTTGTCTTCGCCATCCTGGCAGCCTCGGTCGCCGGCTTCGACACCGGCAGCGGTGCTGGCACGCTGAACTTTGCCTATGAGCTTCCCGCCGATTGCCTGCGGCCCTTGCCGCTGACGGGGAATGGCGAGCCGGACGGCGTTCCGCTCTCATGGCGGCAGGAGGCCGGGCTGATCTATTCCGATCAGGCCGGCCCGCGCATCATCCGCTATGTCGCCAACCTGACCGACCCGAACGACTGGGATGCGCTGTTCAGCGAAGTGATGGTGGCGGCGCTCGCCGTCAAGATCGCGCATCCCTTGACCCACAAGGCCGGCATGATCGACGTCGCCCGCAGCGCCTATGAGAGGGCGCTGGATGCCGCCTACTCGGCCAATGCCATCCAGCGCGGGGGCAGATTTTGCAGATCCTCCTGGGCTCTCCAGCGCGGCGACAACAGGTTCGTCGGCCGATGACCACGCTCTATCCGGTCCAGGACGCTTTCATCCGCGGTGAGATTTCTCCCCGCTTGCATGCTCGCGCCTCGCTCGAGCTTTACCGGGCGGCGCTGTCGAAATGCACCAATTTCGTCACGCTGCCGCATGGCGGCATCAGGAAGCGCGGCGGCACGTATTTTTGCGCTGAGGTGAAGGCTCCGTCAAAGGCGACACGGCTGATCCCGTTCATCTTCTCGGCCGACCAGGCCTATGCGCTCGAATTCGGCGATCTCTACATCCGCGTCTATGCCTATGGTGCGCGTGTCGGCACGGTCGAAGTCGTTTCGCCTTATCTCGAGGCCGATCTGTTCGACCTGCAATTCGTCCAGTCGGCAGACCAGATGTGGATCACCCACAAGGATCATCCGGTCAAAGTGCTGACGCGCACCGCGCACACGACCTGGACGCTCGCCGATTTCGTCTTTCTCGACGGCCCATACGACAAGATCAACACCACCGCCACGACGTTGACACCGGCCGCAACCGGCAACGCCATGCCGGTCATGGCCTCGAATACGCTGCCAAGCGGCACGGTCAGCAACAGCAACGGCTCATCCGACGTGTGGCAGGTGTTCGATGGCGACAAGCAGAAGGGAGAGAATATAGCGGGCTTTCCGAGCGGGTATCTGCGCTACCAGTTCGGCGGCGGCGGGACCAAGACGGTCGACGCCTACTGGATTACCGCCACGAATGATCACTCAGACACTGCATCGCCGACCCAGTGGCAATTCCAGGCCTCGCACAACCGACTGGACGACGCTCGACAGCCGGGACGGAGAGACCGGCTGGTCCAAGTCGGAAACCCGCTTCTTCGACGGCTTCAACAACACGGTTGCCTACGAATATTATCAGCTGCTGTTTTCAGGTGGCGGCAGCGACGGAACCGCTATCGCCGAACTGGCCCTGCACGAATACGCGCCGTCGCAAACGCCGTTCGATCTTTCGGCATCCTCGATCGTCGGCATCAATGACGGCATCGGCTTCCAGACCAGCGATATCGGTCGCGCCATTCGTCTGCTTGGCGCGGATGGCTTCTGGCGCTGGGCCAAGGTCGTTGGCCGGCCCAGCACGACGGTAGTCACGGTCCAGTTATACGGGCACGCTCTGCCCGATCTCAGCCCGATCATCCGCTGGCGTCTCGGCACGTTCGTGCCCGGCAAGTACGTCCAGAGCGGTTCGCTTTACGAGGAGCGCCTGGCGTTCAGCCGAAAATTCTCGGTCTATGCCTCGCAAACCGGCGATTTCGATAACTTCGCCACCGGTGAGAAAGACACCGACGCGCTGGAATTCGTGCAGGCAGGTGGCGGCCAGGCCAATGACATTACGTGGGTGGCGGAATCGGACGGTGCGCTGATCATCGGAACGCTTGGCGGGGTGAGGGCGCTGTCGGGCTCCGGCATCGACGAGGCGCTGACGCCGTCCTCGTTCAAGAACCGCCGGTCCCGGACTTTCGGTTGTGCCCCGCTGCGTCCCGTCGATGCCGGGCAGTCGTTCCTCTATGTGACCCGCTCCCGCAAATCGATTGCCGAGCTGACGCAAAACGCCACCGGCCGCTTCACCTCGGATGATGTCGGGCAGATTTCCGAGCACATTCCGAAGAAAGGCGTCGTTGAACTCGCCTTCCAGACCGACCCCGACCCACTGCTGTGGTTCCCGCTCGGAAATGGCGAACTCGGCGGCTACACGCACCAGCCGTCGCAAGACGTTCGCGGCATGCATGTCCACAAGATCGCCGGAAGCTTCGCAGGATCGAACTGGGCCGTTGTCGAAAGCGCCGTGGTGACGCCCGGCCAGGACGGCAACGACGATCTCTGGCTGATCGTCAAGCGCACGATCGGCGGCGTGACCAGGCGCTATATCGAAATAAAGACCGCGCCGTTCGAGTATGGCAGGATCGGCGATGCATTCGAAGTCGACTGCGGCCTCACCTATGATGGCGTCGCTGTGGGCACGGTCTCAGGGCTTGATCATCTCAACGGCGAAACAGTCGACGTCCTGGCCGATGGCAAGGTCTACATGGGCCTTGCTGTGGCCGCTGGCGCGGTTTCGCTGCCCGGTGGAGCTACGGCAGCCAAATGGCAGGTCGGGCTCGGCTACCAGTCCGAAGCCAACACGCTGGAGCTCGATGTCGGCGGCCGCGACGGATCGATCGTCGGCCGGCGCAAGAAGGTGGCCAAGCTCATTCTTTCGCTGCTGGAAACCGACACAACCGGGCTTCAGGTCCAGTCGTTCATCCGGGGCCGCTGGGAGCAGGTTCGCATCCCCTCCGTGATTGCACCCGACGGCATGGCGAAATTGTTCACCGGCAATGTCGAGGTGCCGATCGACGATAGCTGGGAAGGGCAGGGGCGGGTGCGCATTCGCCATACCAGCCCGACGCCCTGCACGATCAGGGCGATGACGCCGGTGTTCGACGCCGAGCCTTAGGAACTGCTGATCTCTCCTCTCGAAGGGGAGATGTCGCCGAGGGCGACCGAACGGGGCGGTTCGTCCTGACGCGGCCTCCTATCGAATCCATTGCAGATAAAGACGCCGGCGCTCCACGCGAGACGACCCCCTCTGGCCTACCGGCCATCTCCCCCTCGAGGGGGGAGATCACCTCTCTGTCCTCCATCGCTTCCCCAACCAAGGAACCTACCGTGACTCAAATCCCCCATGCCGAGCAACTCGGCAAGGCGCGGACGGCTGCCGATTTCGCGGCCGTCATCGCCTTGCTCGATACCGACCTCAATGATGCGATCGCCCGCAAGCAGGAGCTGCAACAGGCCGAGGATCGCGCGATTTTCGGCGAGGGCGACTTGGCAGCAGCCCGTGCCGCCCCTGACGACTGCAACGATGCAATTGCGCTGATCGAGCAGACCATCGCGGCAGCAGACAAGCGCCGCATCGCCGCCGCCCGAAGCGAAGCCCGCGTCGACATTGAAGCGCTTGGCGCCGAGATCCGAACAAAGGCGGCTTCCCTCGGTGAGCGCTGGAAGAGCGTTCACGAGCTGATCGAGCAGCTGCGCCAGGAGCTGTTCGCGGCCGATGCCTTGAGCCGAGCCGTCACCGCCGCCAACGGCCTTTTCGATGCCGACGGCGCCGTCGACCTGAAGGTCAACCTGACCACCATCCGGCGCACCGCCATGGCCGGTCCTCGCGCCACCACACCATCGCGTCTCAGCCGTCCGGCGATCCAGGCGGACCGACTGCTTTTGTCCTTCCTCAGCCCCGGCGGCGTGCTCGACCGGCGCCCCGCGATCGGCGCACCGGTCGACGGCATCAACAGCAAATTCATTCCCGCCGGCGAACGAGGCTGACCATGTGCACACTAGCTCTTATCGGTACGGCGCTTTCCGTCGGCGGCGCGCTGGCGGAAGGCCAGCAGTCCAAGCAGATGGCCGACTACCAGGCCAAGGCCTATGAACAGCAGGCGCGGGCCGACGCCCAAAGCTCGGCCTTCGAGCAGGGCCAGGAGCGCCACAAACAGGATCTCCTCCAGGCTCAGGCGCGTGCCCAGGCCGGCACTTCGGGCGTCGCCATTTCTGGTTCCCCGACCGAGGTGCTGACGGCCAATGCCAGGCAGGGCCAGCTCGACCTCAAGGCGATCCAGTACGGCTCGCAGCTGCGCCAGAACGGTCTCGCCACGCAAGCGGCGATCGCGCGCTTTTCCGGCAAGCAGGCGGTGGGCGCCTCGATCTTCAAGGCCGGCGGCAGCCTCGTGTCGGGCATCTCCGGCCTCTACGACCCGGCCAAGACGGTGACGTTCGGCAGAAGCGCCTTCCCGCCGGCGCCGGGTGGAGGCCTCTACTGATGGCCACCATCCCGCTCCAGCTTGCCCAGCGCCGCCTCGACACCGGCACTGTGGCCTCCTATCCCAACGGCTCGCCGGTGGGCGCCGCCATGCAAGGCTTTGGCGACGAGTTGTCGGCGATTGCCGAACGCTTCCGGCAGCAGAAGCAGCAGCAGGATGCGTTCGACGCCGGCATTATCGGCCGCGAGCTGAACGCACGCATAGCGCACGCCGAGGCCGTGGCGGTGCAGACCGCGCCGGCCGACGGCGGCGGCCTGCACGACTTCATGTATGGCCAGCTCGATCCGCGCAGCGACGGCGTCGTCAAGCCCGGCCTGTTCGACCAGATCTTCGACGACACCGCGGCGAAAGTGCCGGAGGGCGAACGCGCCAACTTCCTCGCGCAAAAGCAGGCGTTGCGGCTGGCCGGCTCGGCGCGCATGGCCGCGCAGCAGCACGCGCGGCGCCAGAGCTATGAACAGACCGAGTGGAGCAAGGTCGAGCAAATCTATACCGGCTCGATCGCGCAAAGCGACCCGAACGACATAGAAACATTCGAGGCGATCAGGCAGAGCGGGCTCGACCTGATCGGCAAGATGGGCAACGCGGCGGCCCGGCAGGCGGCCGAGGCCGCCTGGCGCGCCAACACGGCAAAGGCGCTCGCCCAGGCGATGATCGCCCAAGACCCGAAGCGCGTTGCCGGGATGCTGGGGACTGGGCCGGTCTCAACGGACGGCAGGACCAAGGACGATACCATCGAGGCTGTGGGTGGGCCTCGGGCGAGTGGGTCTGCCACACCGGTTACGTCCCGTGACCGCGTAGGCAAGCTTACGCCGAACGAAAGAGTCGCGCAGGCTTTTCGGGACGACATTCCGTCCGAAGAGCGGCCAGCCTTGGTGCGGCGAGCCCACGCTGCCGATGCGACACGGCAAATCGGCACACGTATCAGCATTGGCCTAGCCGAGCAGAATGCGCCGGTCGCCATCAGGGACACCGGAACCTATTCCGGCCCGATCCCAACGTCGGAACAGTTCGTCGCTCTCTATGGCGCCACCGAGGGCGCCAGGCGCTTCGAGGCGTTCAACAGGACCATCGACGTCAGTCGTCATTTCCACGACATGCGCGACGTTGCGAACAACGCCGTGCGAGCCATGGTCAAGGACGCCGACCCCGCGGCAGACAGTGCAGCGCCGGAAGAGGACAAGGCGCGGCACGACGCTATCGCCACCGCCGCGGACCTGACGTTCAAGGCCAGGCGGGCCGACCCCGGCGGCTATGTCCGGGAGGCATTCGCGAACCTTGATGCGGCCTGGAGCAACCTGTCGACGCCGGGAGACTATCAGGCGGCGATCATTGGCTCCCTCGCCGCCCAGCAACAGTTGGGTTTTGAGACCGCCCAGCCGCTACCCAACTCCGTTGCTGAGGACATTGTCGGCAGACTCAAGGCCCAGCCGCAAGACCAGACCGCAGAGCTGCGCAATGTGTTCGCCGCACTACCGAATCAAGTCGCGCGCGAAGCGGTACTGAACCACCTGCTTCAGACCAGCGTATCCCAAACGGACAACAGCATCGCGGACAGGTCGTTCCGGGCAGCTGTAGTCGACCCGATGATGCTGCTCGATTTGGCCAACACTGTCGAGCCAGGACGATCGGGAGCAAACGCGGAACTCACCAACTACCTCCCGACGAATCAAGAGTGGCTCGGGAAATTGATAGCCGGCGACAGTGAGCGGGGGAGCCTAGGGCGTCTTCTCGCGCAAAAACTCGTGGGCTCCGATGGGCTTGGCGAAGACAGCATCTCGGTGGCCGACTTCACGCCGTTGGGGACGTCATTTGCACTGGAGAAGGCTGGAAATGCAGCGCTGGAGGGCAACTACGACGAAATACTGCTCAATGCCGCGGGCGCAATTCCTGGCAATAGGTTGGCGGCGGTGGCCCTGGAACGCGCTGCCGCGAAGATTGCCAAGCCATGGGTAGAGAAACTCCCAATATTTTCGAGGCTGCCAACTGGCCTAGCCGAAGGCGGCGAGGCGCTTGTTCATGGTGTAGATGCCGAAACCCTTAGACATCAGCAAGCGCTTGCGCGCTCGGTCTCGCCACCAAGCCCACGCCGGAAGGCGCGAGCCGGTGAAATGTCCGATAGTGCCTTTGATACCGCGTTACTAGGTGCGATGCTTGCTAGGGATACGTCCAAAGTTAAACATGCCGAGGCGAAGGTTGGGTGGTCTCCATTCAAGGACTATCGAAAAACCTTTTTCGACGCGAATCCTAGTCTCAACAAAAGCGACTACATAGTGCATCATGGCGTCGAGCAGGGAGTTTTTAAAAGGTATCCCGGGCTTTTTACAGAGCAAGAGCTGCATTCAATCGAGAATCTTCGCGGAATCCGGAAAGAGTTCGACATAAATTTGCACCAGAAGGTAATTCGGAACGAGTGGGAATATTTCTACAAGAACAACCCTCACGCTACCCGCCAGAAGGTCCTTGACTATGTTACTGAAATCGACAAGAAGTATGGACATTTGTTCGATCCACCAATAGGTGACTGATGAGATACTATGACATTCTGCCCGATGTGGCCGGTGGATTGGGTGACGGCACTATCATGGATACCAGTGTCCACCCTCCTATCGTGAGCAAGCTTGTGTACCAGATGGAGGGATGGATCGGTGATGTTCTTATAACAAGCTTTCCATGTTTTCTCGTGACGGAAGAGGCCGCGCACGCATTATCAAAAATCGGCTTCACCGGAGCGGCATTCGCCCCTGTTGAAGTCATAACGTCCGAAGATTTCCGCGAACAGCAGCCCGAGGTAGAGCTTCCATCTTTCGTGTGGCTGAAGGTGAGCGGGAAAGCGGGTCACGATGACTTCGGCATCGCCAAGAATTTTAACCTCGTCTTATCGGAGCGAGTCTTCGATGTGTTTGATGAACGAGGTCTCCCTTCCGCTACGATCAAACCGTTCCACGTTCCGCAAGAGTAGGTTAGGCACCGTCAGATTGATCGGGCTGGTAGATTGGAGATCGCAATGTTCGAGACATTTCGCCAAAACTTCCCGGTGGATAGCAGGGTGCCCGCGGACACCGGCAATTTCTCCCTGGATACGAAAGTGCCTGGGTTAGCCGAGTTGCTGACCAGCTTCGGCGGTGCTTCGTTCAAGCACGGTTTGTACAGGATAATCCGGGCGCAGGACGTGGCACGTTGGAACGCACGTGTCTGCCTGGGTTTTCCGGAATTCACCGGCCGGATCACCTGCTTTGGTTATGATTGGCTGGGGACGGCGCTTGCAGTCGATAGCCAAAGGCTGGAACAAGGGGAACCTGGTGTCGTGATGTTCGAGCCGGGCATGGGCGAGGCTCTTCAGGTGCCCGCCAACATCCGGACCTTCCACGAAGTCGATGTCATCGAGGACGAAGATGCAGCATTGGCCGCCAATCTCTACTCAGATTGGCGTGAGGCCGGCGGCGCCGAGCCAGCCTTTAACCAGTGCGTCGGCTATAAGATACCGCTGTTTCTCAACGGGAAGGACGAAATCAAAAACCAGGAGCTGTCGGACCTGGAAGTCTATTGGCACATAATGGGCCAACTTATTGCGAAGGTGAAAGACCTGCCACCGGGAACACCTGTCAATATCCGAGACCTTCTCTAAAACAGGGTTTCCGCTGATCTGCCACTGGGGAACTCCCGTTCGAAGCTTGGCTAGAGGCGGTATTTGCCTCTGGTCTGAAGGGGTGCAACCCCCCGCGGTCTGTGATGCGCGCTATCGGTTTTGTGGCCGGACGGCCCGAGTAGAGCGTGCCGCAACCGGGCCAGCGGTCTGATTGTGGTCACGATGCTGGCTTATGGCCTGATAACCGCAGAGCGATCCCAGTCGGTGGTGCCTTCTGGATCGCCTCCCATTTCAGACGAAGGATTGACCTGTTGCGCACTGACTCTTTTTCGACCATGGCAAGGATCGTTTTTCTGCTCACCTTGGCCGGCGTTCTCCTGCTCGCGCTTTCGCCGGTGCGCTTCCTGCAGGAGTTGGACCTGGGCTTCACCTTCCACCACGACAAGCTCAACCACGCCGCGGCATTCGCGGTGCTGGCGGCGCTTGGAAGCCCCGGCTGGCCGGAACACAAGACGAGACTGGTCCTGCTCCTCGCCATCACCGGCGCGGCGATCGAGCTTCTTCAGGGCGCCCAACTGATCGCGCGCGATATGGATATCCTCGACTGGGTCGCCGACTGCGCCGGCATGGCCTGCGGACTGGCGGCAATGGGCGGCACAAGAAGGCTCATTGGCGGATTGCTGTAGCCCGTTGCCGCTCTCTGTCCGGAAAATCGCCGGCTGCGCCGGATAGGGCGGTGTCCGGCCGCGTAGCCTAAGTTTCCCACCGACAGCACTGAACCCCTTCCAGCCTCGCTTGTGCGGGGCTTTTTTTATGGAGCAAGCCCTCATGTCCCGACCTGCAACTGCCGCCGTTCGTCTCCTGACCGGCGAACGCGAACCCGTGCGCCTCGCGACCACGGCCGACATCCTCCTGCATGGCCTGCAGGCGATCGACGGCGTGCCGGCCGAGGTCGGCGACCGCGTGCTGGTCAAGGACCAGGCCGACCCGACGCAAAACGGCATCTACACCGCGAGCGCAGGCGAATGGTTCCGCGCCGCCGATGCCCGCACTACGCGCACCCTGCAGAAGGGCACCACCGTCCATACCCAGATCGGATCGGTCAATGCCGGCCGCGTGTTCGAGTTCACGGCCGACGAGCCGGCCGTCGGCGCCGATGCCATCACCGTCGCCGCATCCGTTCCGCCCGACATCGCGGACATGGTCGATGAGGTCGAAGCGCTGCGCGATGAAACCCAGGCGCTGAAGGATGCTGCCGAAGCCAGCGCCGGCCAGGCATCCGCCAGCGCCGCCGCTTCAGCAGCGAATGCCGGGCAAACCACAGCCGACCGGGCTGCGACTAATTCCGATGCCGTCGCGGCCGCGGCGGCCGTCATCAGCGCTCAGGCTGCACGCGACGCTTCGCTCTACGGCAAGGGCATTTTCCCGACGACTGCCGCGGCAATCGGCTTCGGCGTCGCCGGCAACGGTGCGATCACGCCAGGCTCGGGCGGCGCCAACGGCATGTTCGACCTGGCGTTTACCGGCGGCACCGGGTCGGGCGCTGCCGGCCGCTTCGTGGTGGCGGGCGGGGTGCTGACGCAGATACTGATCACGGCGCCGGGCTCCTACACAGTGGCGCCGACGTTCAGCTTTGCGGCGTCGGCAGGACTGGCCGGCGCCGCCGCCGCGGCGGTGCTGGGCAGGAATGTCGATGTCGGTGAGTATTTCTGGACCGAAGTTTCGACAGGTTCTTTGGGGTTGTTCAATGTTGGGGCCGGACCGGTAGCAGCTGATACGGGTGTCCGGGCGGCAACGGCTGCTCTCCTTTCGAGCGTCGATAGCCTAGCAATGATCGAAGGCCTTAGCGTTCCGACCGCCAGGCTAACAGAGGCGGCCGGATCAGTCAGCCCATCTATATATCGATCCTACTCTTTTGTGTCGGGCGACACGATCGAGCACATTGCCATTGCCAAAGCTGGAGAGCGAAGCATTCTGCAGCTTATCCACGCGGGGCCTGGTGCGGCCTATACAGCCAACTTCAATCTTGAGGAGGGTATCGTCTCAAGCAGTTCAGGCGCGAACCTCGTCAGCGCTGCCATCACAGATATTGGCTCCGGCTGGTACGAGTGCAAGGCTGTCGTCCTGGTTGCGGCAAATATTACGAACAATGTGCAGGCACGTATGTCGGCTGCTAGCGTTTTTCCGTTCACCGGCGATGGAACCAGCGGTATGTACATTCGCAGTGTCGTGCTTCGCAAGCAGGGCCTGCCGGCTAACCTGTTCCCGAGCAGCGACCCCGCCAACGCAGCCTTCACGAAGCAGAACGTGACGGTTACCACCACGGTCAGCCCTTATGAACCGGTGCTGATCTCCCTGCCTCCGCTTGTCGATGGCCTCGACGTGACCGTCAGAGGCCGAATGACGGCATCGAAGCTTGTCGAAATGGTCGGCTCTGGCAATCCTTCCGTTTATCAGGGCAGGTCCGTGGTCAATGGCGACAATATCGTCTGGAAAGTCACCGCCAAAAAGGGCGAACGCAATCGTCTCAATCTCTACTCCAACAACGCCGTCATCTTCGACTGCACCTTCAATCTCGACACCGGGACCGCGACCGGCACAGGTGCGAGCATCGTCGCTCTTGGCAACGGCTGGTACGAATGCACGGTTACGAAGACGGCAACAGCCACGGCCGCGACGAACTGGCAACAGCGTATTTTCCCGTCTGCTGGCGGTCACCCGTATGTCGGCGATGGTGTGTCTGGATTCTATGTCCAAAGGTCGGCTCTAAGCATCAATGGTGGGCCGAATGTCTTCTCGTCTTCGGAAAACCTCTCCAACTCGGCCTGGACCAAAAGCGCCGGCGTGACGGCAGTCGCCAATGGCGCTCTGTATCTTGGCCTATTGTCGGATCCGGCCAACATCGGCGGCGACCCATATGACGACGGCTCGGCCGCCCTGGTTGGCAAAAAATTGACCCTGATCGGCTCTAGCATTTCGGCCGGAGCCTACTACGTTCCCGTCCTCGTCGGTCTGACCGGTATGGTTCCTACCAATCTAGCGGTCAGTGGCTCGGCCTTGGGGCTGAGCACCACCGCCTATCCGAGCTACGGAATGTCCAATGCGATCGCCAACATTCCAGTCGACGCGGAGTTGGTAATCTTGGAGCCGGGCCCGAACGCCTTTGGCGCGCAGGAGACGCCCCTAGGCGCTCTCGGCGACACGACCTACGCCACTCACTATGGTTCGCTGTGGGCGGCCTGCGCCGCCATCCGAGCGCGCGCGCCGAATGCCAAGATCGTCATGATTGGTACCTACAGCGGCGGCCCTGGACACGCGACGCACCGGATAGGAAGAATAAACGGTCAAGGCAACACGCTGGTCCAGTTCATGAAGGCGGAGCGGGAGGTAGCCGATATGCTGTCCATACCGTTAATTGATGTAGGAGGCGAGAGCGGTATCGGCTACCTGACCTCGTTGGCTTACATGAGCGATGAGCTTCATCCGACTGCTGCCGGCAGCCTGCGGCACGGAACTTTCGATGCAGAGGAACTTCGTCGTCTCTCGCGCCGGGGCTTCTTCGGAGCCTAGACTGGAGTGATCCTGTGTGGCAGATGTTCGCGAATGCGCGTCTTCTCCACCGTTCTAGCTCTTCGCCGCCGCTTTTGGTCATGGATCGCCACTGGCGCCGCTAGGGAAAATGCCGTCATCGGGCCGCGCACGAAGTTTGGCGCCGGGGCGGAAATTTTCAATATCCGCGGGGACCGGTCTCGCGTCTCGATCGGCGCGGACAGCCATTTGGATGGGCATTTGCAGGTCTTTGCCCACGAGGGTCGGATCAAAATCGATGATTGGTTTTATCTTGGCCCAGGCTCGACGATTTGGTCGTCAGACCCGGTGGGGATCAAGATCGGCAAGCGAGTGCACGTCTCATGGGGCGTGGCGATCCACGACACCAATTCGCATCCGATGGACCCGCAGAAGCGTTTTGCTCAGATGCAAGCCATCTTTCGTGAGGGCCATCCGCGTGTCGACCCGGGCATTCGTTCGGCGCCGATCACTATTGGAGATGACGTGTGGATCGGCAATAGCGCTATGGTCATGAAGGGTGTCACCATCGGCGATCGGGCGATTATCTCGGCCGGGTCGATTGTTCGACACGACGTCCCGGCCGATTCGTTGGTGCGGCCAGCAGACCTAGTGAAGTGATGCCTTTGGCCGCGCTCATCAATGAGCGTCGTGCCATCGTATATGGCTACATGTCGATGCGGTTATCCAGCGTACATTTCTCGTCTCCGTTTCAGGTCGCTTCGACAAAAGGCATATGCTTGATACGCTCCCATTGATCCTTAGCGGTAGTTCCAGACCAGCGGTTGCGCAGGGTGCTCTCTCGATAGGACTGAGCCGGCTCCAATCCCGGCATGTCCGAACCGTTAGGTAAGAAGAACGCGTTCCCGCCGGCGGACGAGACGGCAACGAGCTTGTAGCCGTACTTCTTGCAGAGATTGGCCAGGGCGGTGATCGATGCACCGTGATACCAGCCGCTGTCGTGCTTGGCGGTGCGATCGAAAGCGTGATCATACGGCACTGTGATAGGATTGAGACCAAAACTGGCGTTGTACTCCGCCACAATGACGGCCGGCCGCACTGGCAGCAAGGCTTGCAGAAACCAGTAGTCGTTTCCATCGACATCGACGGAAAGCACTCCAAGTTGCGGAAAATGCGTGGCGAGACTTTCGATGTTGTTGAGATCAATGAAGCTCTGGCGCACTTCAATCCGCTTTGGAAGCAGCGAGCGCGCTAACCGCACGGTCGTTGCGTCGCCGTCGACGAGCAGACCCCTGAATTCACTAAGCCCAATGCAGTTGTATTCCGTCGGATGGAAACCAAATTCCAAGAACGTTTTCGGGCTTTGGCCAACAATCTGCGACAGGATCACACTTTCGTCTGATTGCGGAGACCCGGCAAGGCGAGCCTTTGCGAGGTGAAAATAATATCGGAGCGGACTTGAGCGAAGGAAAGCATGCATGCGCGATTGGACATTCATCAATGGATGACTCCTGATCGCCCGCCCGCGGCCAATTATTTGCGACAAGCGGCGACGGTTTGCAAGTTGCAAACACCCGCGCCCGCCAGTCTGGACGCCGTTTGAAAATCGCCGAAAAGACGTCGGAAGAATTGCTCTGCGAGGGCCGCTCTGGATGCTGTCCGCACCAACAATGGCACACCCGGCCGACCAGAAATCCTATAGCTGGAGTTGTATTTCGGAATTGTCAGGGTTTATCGCTGACGCGGACCCGTCGCCGGCGGAGCCGCTACCGTCTGCTGTCCTGCGGCTTCTGGTGAGGTTCCTGGCTTTTCGACCACCAGACAAAATAAAGCGAACCCATCTTCATCACAGGCACGCGGCGGTCGCGTTCCCGGGCTCGCAACTCACGATAGGTCTTCATCTTCAGAGTGCCGCCAGGCAACCTGATACGCACCGCCATCGGTCCAACTCCCGTTGTGCAACGCAGCAATTTTCGTGCAATGCGGTAAGTAGAGACCTTCCGTCACGGAAGAGTCAACAGCAGCCTCATCAACTTATCTTGCGAGCTCGCCTGCGGCGGCTGAGCGGGCTTCCCAGGCGCATGCCAGGTCGGAAGAATTGGGACGTTCACCGTGGCGACTGGTCGTCAATGAGTCGCTGGCGGTTCGACCACCAGGTGAAATAAACCCGGCCGATCTTGACGACAGGTATGCGGCGGGCGCGTTCGCGATCGCGCAATTCGCGGTACACTTTCACCTTCAGCGTGCCGCCTAGCATTCTGATACGTACTGCCATCGGCCCCCGCCTGATTGTGCAATGCAGCATCAAAACCTTCCGTGGCGGAAGAGTCAACGCTGTCCGCTGACTTTTTCTGGGATTTGTCGAGCGGTCTCGGAAGTTTGGCGCGCACGGCGGTTCCTGATCCGGCACCGAGGCATCAGTGCCGGGTCGGGATCGTCGGGTGCCCGGGCTATTTCCTGGGCGAGGACTTGTTGGACGACGATGGGCGATCGAACATGCCGCTCGGCCACCAGATGACGAAATAATTGCCGACCTGCCAAACCGGCACCTCGCGCTTCTGCTCGCGCCGCCGCAGCTCGTCCCTTTTCTTGATCTTCAAAGTCCCGCCTGGAAGCCTGATTCTTATCGTCACGTGTCCTCCCGTACCCGCTACAGGTACGAACGATAGACGGGAACAGTTTCATCCCGGCTAAGCAATTTCATCAGGTCGAGCAATTTCGGGCGCGGTGGACGCAGGAACCGGGCCGGAGCGAGATCGCCGGAACCGGCTTCATTTGAAGAAATCCGCAATGCCGTTGATGGCCAGCACCGCGTAGACGATCGGTCCGGCGATAAACGCACAATAGAGGCAGAGGATCGCCGCCAGCACCAGCAGCAGCGGCTTGTCGCGACCGACGGCGCGGAGTTCGGACTTCACCGTCCAGCGCGCCGCAGCGGTTTGTTCATCATCAGACATGTGCACCATCCCGCGGCCATTTCACATGACGGGTCGAAAACATCAACCTTGCTTGCCACATCGGCGCGCGCTGCCGCCCAATTCTGCTCTGCCGCCACGCACTGCTGTTTAACCTCAAAACCCTGCCCGCAAGGGCGGAAAGGAAACCTATGGACCTTTTGTTCAAGGCCGCCGCCAGGCGCCTCGATGATACAGACTTGCCGAAACTCGGCGCCCGGATCGGCGTCGGCGAGGACGAGATGCACGCGTTCCTCGATGTTGAAACGAGCGGGCACGGCTTCGACGCCCTTGGCCGGCCGGTCATCCTGTTCGAGCCGCACGTCTTCTACCGCAACCTGTCGGGTGCCAAGCGTGCAAGAGCGGTAGCCGCTGGCCTCGCCTATCCGAAGTGGGGCGAGAAGCCCTATCCCAGGGATAGCTACCCGCGGCTCAAGGCAGCTTGTGCGATCGACGAAACCGCGGCGCTCAAATCCGCGTCATGGGGTCTTGGCCAGGTTCTCGGCGAAAACCACGCCGCCGCCGGGTTTGCGACAGTGCAGGCCATGGTGGAAGCCATGATGGCCGACGAGGAAGCCCAGCTTGAGGCCGCGATCAACTTCATCAAGACGAACAAGCTCGACGACAATCTGCGCAACCATGACTGGGCGGGATTCGCCAAGGGCTACAACGGCGCCGGCTATCGCAAGAACGCCTACGATACCAGGCTTGCCGAGGCTTATCGCAAATGGTCGCGCATCAAGGACGCGCCTTGCCCGTCTGCCGGCCCGGTGTCGTCGGCGGTCGTCCCTGCAGCTCCGCCAGAGCCAGCCAGCCCAATTCCCGTTCCACAAGCGGCCGCCACGCTCGCGCCTCCTGGGCCTCCTGTGCCTGCCGCCAAGCCCGGCTTCTGGGCAGCGCTGATCGCCACCATCCTCAAATCATCAGCAATCCTCAAACTATTCGGAAGGAAATGACATGTGGACCCGGATCAAGAGCTTCTTCCGCGACAGCGAAACAATATTCTGGGCGCGGCTTCAGGCGGCTATCGGCATCATCGCGAGCATCGTCACCTATGTCGACCCTCAGGTTCTTTCGCCGGTCATCCCAGGGGAATGGTTCCCCTGGTTTCTTGTGATCAACGGCGTCTTGACCGAGTTCCTGCGCCGCCGCCGCGCCGAGGATTTGTGATGGCCGCGCTCCTCGCCATTCTCAGCGCCATCATCGGCAACAAGGTCGTCATGACGGTATTCGCTGCTGTGGCCGGCGGCATAGGCCTTTACATTGCCGGCGGCATCAACCGGGCGAAGAAGGAGGCGGTCAAACAGGCCGAGGCAAAAATCGCGGCCGCCGAGGACCGCCTCGAAATGAACCGCGAGGCTTCCGCCGAAGGGCGGAAGGCCGCCGGCATGACCGATGCGGCAGCAAGAGCGGAGGCTGAGAAATGGGCAAGGCGCTGATCCTCTGCCTGGTGCTGGCCGGCTGCACGACAACCGCGCCGACCGGCAATCCGCGGCAAGTCTGGTGCGACCAAAGTCAGCCACGCCGGCCATCCGCCCCGGTCGTCGCCGCCATGACCCGGCCCGAGCTCGACGAGATGAACGCCTTCAACGGGCAGGGCGCCAGATGGTGCGGGTGGACGCCATGATGCATGAGCTGCTCGACGTTCTGGGCATCAAGGCGCCGGTATTGGTCGCCGGCCTGTCCGGCGGCATTTTGCGGGCCTTGTCACGTCACCGCTACAAGGTCCGCGAAATGGTGGCCTCGCCGATCTGCGGCGCGCTGGCGGCGGCCTATCTGACGCTGCCGGTCGTGCAGTATTTCCGCGCCGCCGGCCTGCCCTTTCCCTCGCCGGACGACGACACCACGACGCTGGCCGCGGCCTTTCTGATTGGCGTATCGGCGATGTGGATCTCGGATATCGTCTTCGAAATGATCGTGCGCCGGTTCGGGCCGGTGAAGGAGGAGTAAGCCGCCCAAGCCTGACTAAGAGTGACGTTCAGTTGAAGCCCGCCGCGCCGAAAGGTGCGGCGGGCTTTTGCATTTTTCCTGGCAATCTGTACGATCTTTTCTTTGCGAGGGTGGCTCGATCCGGCGCTTGCGAAACCAAGATGCGCGTTAGGCTTCACGGGAGATGGTCTCATGCTTGGCAGAGTCCTGACACAAGCGGCAGTCCTTACAGCCGGGGCGCTTCTGTTTGCCGCAACGGCCGACGCCCGGCCGGACAGCCGCGCGATGACATGCGAACAGACGCAGCTTCTGATCCAGAGGCATCGCTCGGTGGTGCTGACCACCGGCCAGAACACCTACGACCGTTACGTCCGCCAATTCGGCAATGAATGCGACTGGCCGCAAGTGCCGCGCGCCGCGTATATCAAGACGCGTGACGGTCAATGTCTGGTCTATCGCTGCCAGGAGCCGGTCTTCGACCTCCCGAATTGAAAGCAGGGGCTCATCCGATCGTCTACCCGGACAGCGAGCGCAGTGCGAAAGGCAATCACTCATTCCTCGTCGAAAGGACCACCTTCGCGTGCGAGATCGCGTGAAATAACGCGTTCCTCCGTATCGTCCGGCAAGGCCTCGTCGCTGTCCTGGTAGGCGTTGTCGTCGTCCTCCTCCGGCAGTTCGCCGTCTTTCTCGACGTCGTAACGGATGTCGCCGTTTTGCGGCACGCCGTCAGGGAGGATTCTCCCGCTCCGGATGGCATCCCAGTCCTGCTGCTGGATCGTCGGGCTCTCGGTCTCGTCGTCGGTTCGTTCTTTCCTGCGCGGTTCCATCGCTGGTTCTCCATAATGTCGGCGGCCCTGAACTGGCTCAGTGGTTGAACTCATAAGTCTGGCAGCCGGTTCCGGGCCGCTGCGGTCTGGGCGCATTGCCGCACGACGGAACCAATCGCGCCTGCCCGCCTTCACATTCAGAAGATACTGGCGCGAAAGGAGCTCGACATGAGACCGCTCATTTTCTTGCCATATATGCTAGGTGCGCTGCTGGCGGCGCCGGCGGCCGCGCAGCCGGGCGAACAGGCGCAATCCGACCGCTGCAAGGTCGAGCCGCAGGATCAGAAGAACCAGCAGCAGAAGCCGGCCGGCAACAATTTGTCCGACACGCTCGAGCCATGCGGTGGGGTCCTGAAGCCGCCGCCAACGGGCGATCAGGGCATGGCGGCGCCACCGCCGGACGAGGGCAAGACCCCGGTGCTCAAGCCCGGCGAGGTGCCGCCACAACCGCCAAAGCAGTAGCCGCTTCATTTGCGGCCACAGGGGCTTGCCCATGGGCGGTAACGTCGCGCTGTACCGGCAGGTTTGTTGCCCTCTCTCAGGAACATTAGCTTGTCCTAAACGTTGTTTCAGACGCAGCCGATATCATCCCCCTCCGGTGTCGCTGCTGATCGGGAAACCGATCGGCCCGTGTCTTGCGACGCGGGCCACCGTAGCTCATTTGCAGTTCATTCGCCGCACCGCGCGGGCACTTCACCGCCATTCGATTAGCCGCCACTTACGGAACAACAAGGTGGCGTGGGCGTTTGCCTAGAGGGTTCGCCGCTTCGACCGGAAAGCCGCGTCGCAACTGTAAGGGCGAGGCCCGTAACAACAGGAGTAGACGATGAAAATCCACCTTGTTCCTGCTGCGGCGGGATTGGTGTTGCTCGCCGGCGTCGGCGTGGCCACCGCGGACCAGGTGATTGTCACGCCCGAACAGCAGACGGTCATCCGCGAATACGTCCATAAGCACCCGTTGGCGTCGATCAATCTTCTGGGCGTGGAGCTCAATATCGGTTCCACGGTGCCAGATACGGTCGAGCTGCAACCGATCGATGTTCCCGACGTGAAGTACAGATACGTCGTCGTCGGCAATCGCACCGTGCTCGTCGACCCAGGCACCCGCAAGATCGTGCACGTCATCGAGTGATCGGCGTTCCAAACCGCGAACCGGATTTGGAAAGGTCACGGTCTAAATTATCGAATAAGAGCTCCATCCCGAGCGATCGGGATGGAGCCGCTGTCGTCGCGAAACAAGGAAAGGAGCCATTCCCATGCTGCCGCATGTCGAGCGGGCCAACGTGGCCGCCGCCGTCGACAAACTGCTTGCTGAACGAGGCGATGGGCTGCTGTCGATGAAGGCGGCGATTGCACTGTTGCGTGAACGCACCGGAACCGAGCGCTCGGACGCCGACCTTGAAGGGCTGATCATCAAGAAGGCGGCGCTCCTCGGCGTCGCCGTCCTGTGTGACAGAGAGGTTCAATGACGGTGTTGCCTGGGGCTCAAGACGCCGGTCGAAATTTCAGCTAGAACAAAGTTGCTTACGCATGAACCGACGGAGGCAACGGTGAGGGACAGACAGGAACGGATTCGCCAGCGGGCACACGCGATCTGGGAACAGGCAGGCAGGCCCGACGGGGCGCATCAGCAGCATTGGGATCAGGCTACCGCCGAAATCGACGCAGAAATTGCCACGAAAGAGACCGCCAGCCGGCCGAAGTCGAAAGCACGTCAGCCTAAGCCGGCGCCGGCCGCCAAGGACGGAACCAAACCCAAGGCGCGACCACGCAAAGCGTGAACTCGCGCGGATTTGATTCCAACGCTGGATCTCGCGATTCGGCGCTCTGTACTTTCGTCCGCGGTCGGCAGCAGAGACAGTCCAGACCGGTCAAAAATGACGCAGCACGGTGAAGCAAACCCGCGCAGCGCGGATCTTCTCGGCCCGTTGTTCCATTGCCGAGGGGTTCGGTTTGATGTTGTGGTTTGCAGATTAGGAATTCGCCTTTTCGGCCGCCGACCCGTTGCGACGTTCGTCTGTTGCGGCGCACACCAGCTGACTCTCGCATCGCTTCAAACTTTCGGAAAATTTCAATACAAATTTCACGCGGCTGTTTTTTGAAAATACACCATGGGACCAGCAAGTTGATCGGCAAAGAAACCGATCTTCTTCCTTGCACTTAGGGCGTAATGCAACCGGCGAGTTCGCGGGTTGCTCAGCGAAACTACAGCAGGGAGAAGGTTATGACCATCAACATCAAAACAATCACCGGTGCAGTAGCAGGCAGCGTAGCGCTTTTCATGCTCTCGATGCCCGTGAATGCCGCGAACGGAATTGCCGTTGGTGTTGGAACATCCATCGGCGGCAACGGCGGCATCAATGCCGGCCTCGGCGCGACGGTTGGCGGTCGCGGCGGCATCAACGCCGGTGCCGGCGCAACGGTTGGCGGCAGCGGCGGCATCAAGGCAGGCTTCGGTGCCTTGGTGGGCGGCAGCGGCATTAACACCGGTGCCGGTGCTACGGTTGGCGGTTCCAGGGACATCGCCGCAGGCGCCGGCGCGTCGGTTGGGGGCAGAAGCGGCATCAACGCCGGTGCCGGCGCAACGGTTGGCGGTTCGAGCGGCATTGCCGCCGGCGCGGGGGTAGGTATCGGCAGCGGCGTTGGGGCTGGCGCGGGGGTCAGGGTCGGCAGCGGCATCAATGCCGGCGCCGGTGTCGGGATCGGTGGTACCAATCCGAGCAATCCGTCCAACCCGGGCAGCCCGTCCAATCCCAGCAATCCCAGCTTACCCCAGGTCGTCGCCGACATGTCGAGCGACAAGTTGGTCAGGATGAAGAAGCGCTGCGTCGACGTGCTGAGTAGCGAAGGCACTTACGATAGCGATCTGCGCCAATTGTGCCTGCTTATCGCGCGCCGCTAAGGCGAATACATCGGAATGAAATGTCGGACCGGGCCGAGAGGCCTTCGTCCACCAGACCTCCAGCGGTCCAAAGCCCGCCATTGCGGCGGGCTTTTTTGCCGAGCACGTGGCGGCAGCATGGCTGGGCTCACAAGAGCACGCGCTTCAATGTGTTTGACGGCCAAGATCCGGCGAAACGGCCCCCCCGCCTTCCAGGGCGTCCCAGCCCAATGCGGGGCTGCTTTGCATCAGCTGAGTGCACGCAAACTCCGCCAGATCGGCTTCCGCGAAGCCGTCGAACTCGATAGCTGCGCCTTGGAGCTGGGCTGCCTGCATGACGAGCCATTCGATGTCTTCGCGCGCAATATTCTCGGCGAGGTTTTGCAGTCGCACGGCTTCGGCGACAGCAGTCAGATTGATGGCAATCCCGGACCGCAATGTAGCTCGAACTCGGGAACCGACGTCTTCGTGCAGGCGAACCGAAAATCCGTAGCGCATGGAAAACCTTCCTTTCAGGAGCGGTTTGTCCCTCGTGTTCTACCATGCGCCCAGGGCTCGTGATTGGCAAGCGAAGACCCTTGAAAAATCGCTTCGTGTCAAATAGTTAGCGTATTTTGTTGATTGCCCATTTGATGCTTGATCCGCTTCATCGGACTTCTGCATGAGTCACACATCTGAAGGTCTTGACGTACTCTGCTCACGTACCTAATTCTACACAAAATCAGGAACATACTAACTCAGCTGCGTTTAGGCTGGTATGACTGGAGGCCGAGATGTCCGAACTGGAACGCCCGGAACGACTGCAGATCATGCTGACTGTCGATGAACTGGCGGCGTTGGAGAACTGGCGCTTCGAAAAGCACATGCCGAGCCGGTCGGCCGCGGTACGTGAGCTTTTGAGGCGAGGTCTCACAGCCGATGGTTTCCTGACGGCGGCGCATGGGACCAAGTCGCGCGACTTCGGCATCCTGCCGCATTCTGCAGATGGCGACCGCAGCACGGCCGACCGACCGTCCCAGAAGGAATAGCGCCGTTTCCGCCGTGGATCGCCCGCTCTCCGACCGTGCTTCGCGTCTCTCTCGCTTTGCGATGAGCTGTGAACGTCTGGTCTGCTGATCGCCGCGAAGTAGAAGAGATCCGAAGCTCTGTCTTGCCAGATGCTCCGCAATCAGGGAGTGCTTGATCGGCATAGTGCGGGCTCGGGAATTTGCCGATGACGCTGGAATTGACGGCCGGCGACCAGTCGATGCTGCATGGCGAGCAAGGCTCGGCAGCGGCTGCCGCCATGAAGATCCTGGTCGCCTTCGCGAAGGCGGTCGGCGCGCGCAAGTTGTTGAATATTGCCGGTGCCCATATCGACGGCTGCCTCTATCACGGCCAGGCTAGCCTCGATTTCGTCGAAAGGCTGATCGAGGGCGGCGGCCGCGTTCGGGTGCCGACGACGCTGAATGTCGGTTCGTTCGACCTCATCCATCCCGGATTGGTGAAGATGCCGATGTCGCAAGAAGCGCCGGCGCGTCGCTTGATGATGGCGCATCTGGACCTCGGCTGCCAGGCGACCTTCACCTGCGCACCCTATCAGACTCGATTCCGGCCAAGGTTCGGCGAGCAGATCGCCTGGGGTGAGTCCAACGCCATCGTCTTTGCCAATTCGGTGATCGGGGCGCGAACCAACCGTTATGGCGATTTCATCGATTTATGCTGCGCAATGACCGGACGCGCGCCGGCCTGGGGGCTGCATCTGAGTGAAAATCGACGAGGCCGGATCCTGTTCGAGCTGACTGGCGGTCTCGAGCCCAGCGACGCCCTGTTCGTGGGTGTCGGACTACTTGTCGGGCAAAAGAGCGGCGACCGCATTCCTGTCATATCAGGCCTGCCGCAGCCGCGCGACGAGGACCAACTGAAGGCGCTGGGGGCGGCGGCGGCAACGACGGGCGCTGTGGCGCTGTTTCATGCGGTCGGCATTACGCCGGAGGCGACGACGCTGGATGAGGCGTTGCACGGCCTGGTGCCGGAGGAAAAAATCCGGATCTCTAGCGCTGATGTCCGCCATGCGCTGGCCAGGCTGTCGAGCGTCCCCGACGGCGTGCAGCTTGCAGCCGTGTCGTTAGGCACGCCGCATTTCTCCCATGAAGAGTGGATGCGCCTGTTGCCGCTGCTGCGCGAAGTTGCGCCGGGCAGGGGCGTCCCGATCTATGTCAACACAGGGCGTGCCACGCTGACGCGACTGCAGGACGAAGGCGCACTGGCCGGCATGGAAGCCTTCGGCCTTGTCCCGGTCACCGACACCTGCACCTATGTCACGTCGATCCTCGAGCGTCTCGACGGCGTGGTGATGACCAATTCCGGCAAATGGGCGCATTACGCACCTGGCAACATCGGTGTCTCGGTGGCCTTCGGTGACATGGAAGACTGCGTCCGCTCGGCCGCGGCCGGCCGCGTCGTGCGAGGCGCGCCAT
The DNA here is from genome assembly GCF_040322015.1 of Mesorhizobium sp. M0208. Lineage (NCBI taxonomy): Bacteria > Pseudomonadati > Pseudomonadota > Alphaproteobacteria > Hyphomicrobiales > Phyllobacteriaceae > Mesorhizobium > Mesorhizobium sp. M0208. Next base: position 26,980 of record NZ_JAMYSP010000004.1, read on the forward strand.
GAAGGCGCCGGCCAGAACCGGTACATTCCACCTTGCCGGCTCCGCACAGGGCCCGGCGCTGGTGCTTTCGCAGGCGCTCAGCTTCTGGGGCGGGATCGATGTCGAAACGGGCGACATCATCGACCATTCGCATCCGGACCTGGGCGGCAATATCGCCGGCAGGATCCTGGTGATGCCGAGCGGGCGGGGGTCGTCGTCCTCGTCTTCGGTTCTGGCCGAAGCGATTCGCAGAGGGACGGGGCCGGCCGGCATTATCCTGGAGCGGCCGGACCCGATCCTTGCCATCGGCGCCATCGTTGCCGAATTCCTCTACGAAATCAGCATGCCGCTGGTCGTCTGCGACATATCAGGCATTGCCTCCGGCGACCGGATCGCTATCGGTCTGGGCGAAGATGCGCAAGCGATGGTGAGCAAGCTCTAGCCGGCCATCGTCCCGCCGCGCCCCGCCGCCAGGTCGACGCTGAAATCGAGATTGGCGTGGCCGTTGATACGCCAGTTGGTAAAGACGTTGACCAGATCGAAGCCGTCATCGACGAGCGTCGGTTCGTCCGGTTTGCTGCGGTTGGTGCGCGTGATCTTGCCAACGCTGAGATATTGCGCGCCAACGGTAAGCTGGTCTTCCAGCATCCAGAAGCCGACGGTCGCCGCGAGCGGTCGAGCGGCGTGTTGTTCAGCGGCTGGCCGGAATAGAGCGCGCCCGCAAGATTCACGAAACCCCAGCCACTCACCTGTGTTCAGATCTCCGGGATGCTCTCCCTGAAGATCACTTGCAGCCTCGGCTGGTGCAGTTCGTAAGGCAATCCCCTGACCGCGTGGGTCAAGGTGTTGAGCGCCTCGCGGGCCTCGACGCGCGGGTTCTGGTCGATGACCGCGTCGAGCGTGCCGTCGAGCAAGAGCTCCTTGGTGCCTTCCGTCACCTCATGGCCGAGAAAGACCGTCGACAGCGCGCGCCCGCGTTCCTTCAGCGCGCGGGCGATGCCGGTGTTGCCAGCGCCGACATTGTAGACGGCGGCCAGGTCCGGGTGCCGGTCCAGCAGGGCGGAGGCCTCAGAGTAGGCTTTTTCCCGATCGTCGAGCATTTCGCGCATCTCGACGATCTGCAGATTGGGCGATTCTTCCGTCAGTATGTGGCGGAAGCCCATCTCGCGCTCTTCGTGGCCGCGGTAGGAGAGCGAACCGGCGAACAGCGCGACCTTGCCCGGACGCCCTGCGCCCATGAAGCGGTTGAGCAGGTAGCCGGCGAGCCGGCCGGCGGCGCGGTTGTCGATGCCGATATAGGCAACCCTCGGCACATGCAGGATGTCGGAAGCGAGGGTAACCACCTTGACGCCGCTGGCCGAAAGCGAACGGATCGCCTCGCGCACCGTCGGATGGTCGAGCGCGATCACACCAACGCCTTGCGTCTGCCCGTGCAGTTCCTGCAGCAGACGGGCGAGCCGATCCGGATTGAAGCCTTCGATAGTGGCGACGCGGACGTCGAGGTCAGGCCGCGACTGCGCCTGCGCCTCGATCTGGCGGTGCAGCATCTTGATGAAGGAATTGGTGCCGGCGGGCAGGGCGAAATCGAGCCGTATGATCTCACCGCGCAGCGCGTTGAGCGAGCTCGGATTATTTGAATTTTCAGCGATATAGCCAAGCCGCTGTGCCGTTTCGAGCACGACCTCGCGAGTGCGCGCCCTGACCCCGGCGCGGTTGTTGAGCACACGGTCGACCGTGGCGGCGGAAACGCCGGCTTCCCGGGCTATGTCTGTCAGGGTGGACCGCACCGTCGATCACCTCATTCCAAAATGTGCCAAAGACGCATCGAGATTATGCATTTTCATGGATCCGATGTCGGAGAGCGGCCTCATCGCCGCTCGCGATTCTGATGGGAAATGATGTAACCGGCCTTGGCCGATCCGCAAGTCGCTGCGCTAGACCAAATTCCGAAGCGGACCAAAGCGGCGAGGTGGGCAGGCCTGGTTCCCTCAAATTCAAGCACCGGCTTCGGTGTGAGAGCCTTGATAAACGCCATTTTCCCCTCCCTTGAGATATTATGATGTGTCTTGATTATTTATGATGTTGACAGCCTTGGTGCAGTGCCGTCAATATCCATCATAAGGGCCGTGGAGGAACAAGGCCCTGAGGGAGGATTTCCAATGTCGAATTTGATCCGCGTGTCGCGGCGCCGTTTGCTGGCGTCCGGTGGAAAGGCGGCAGTCCTTGTTACCGCCGCAGGTATCGCGCCGAAATTCATTCGCCCAAGCCGTGCCTATGCGGCCGATGCCCTGGCGCCCGGCATGATCGGTGGCCCGACCGGCTTCGACGGCTCGGAGCGCTATCAGTATGGCGCCGACACACCCGAGGGCCGCGCCATCGAGGCAGCCAAGGCGATGAAGGGCGCCGGCAAGGCGCCGACGAAGATCGTGCTCGGCCTGTCCGACGGTTCGATCGGCCAGCTGACGCAGCCGTTTCCGGCGGGCGCGCCGTCTATCAAGGATCTATGGGAGAAGGAAACCGGTATTCCGCTCGAGATCGTCGGTGTGCCCAACGGCCAGGAATTCACCAAGACGATGCAGGACATCTCCACCAAGGGTGGAGCCTACGACATCTACGCGGTCGAATGGAACCGTCTTGGCGACCTCGCCGAAACCGGCGGCATCCTCAAGCTCGACGACTTCGTTGCACAATATAAGCCGGAATGGGACGATCCCGAGCGTGGCTACGTCAACGGCGCCAAGGGCGTCTCGCTGCTCAACCAGTATCGCGGCTCGACCTACGGCGTGTCGCTGGATGGCGATTTCCAGACCTGGGTCTACCGCACTGATCTGTTCGGCGACGCAGCCGAGAAGAAGGCTTTCTCCGACAAATACGGGTATGAACTGGCGGCGCCGAAGACGTGGAAGCAGCATGACGAGATCGCAGCCTTCTTCCAGCGCCCGGACAAGGGCCTGTTCGGCTCGACCGATCTGCGCAACCAGGGCTGGGGCTACACCAATTGGTATCAGCGTTATGTCTCAATGGCTTCGCCCAATCAGTTCTTGTTCGACGATGCCGGCAAGCCGCTGATCAATTCGGAGCAAGGTATCGCGGCGACCAGCGAGTACATTGCGTCGCTCTCGCATCATTCGCCGGATGCGATCTCCTGGGGTTGGCCGGAGCAGTACGGCAATTTCGCCAAGGGCGGTGCGGCCATGACCTGTGCCTTCTCCAACCTGCCGAAATTTCTCGACAATGCCGGCAACAAGGATTCAGCTGTCACTGGAAAGATCGGCTCCATGCTGCCGCCCGGCCGCGAGATCGACGGAAAACTGGTCAGCCGTTCGGTGCTGTGGCTCAATCTGTCGGCGTCGGTGTCCTCGCAAGCCAAGAATCCGGAAGCCTGCTACCTGTTCCTGCAGTGGCTGGGTTCAAGTCGCATCTACGCCTGGATGACCGCTAATCCGGGCGGCTATTTCGATCCGTTCCGGCTGTCGGATTTCTCCGATCCGCTGGTTCGCCAGACCTATCACGCCTATCACATGGACGTGGTGCGCGAGACGGTCGCCCGCACCGTGCCCACCATCAACTATCCCGGCGCCACCGCCTTCCACAACGCGCTGGACGAGAACCTCGTCGCCGCGTTGACCAAGGCCAAGACAGCCGAGCAGGCGATGGCCGACACCGAGGCCGAGTGGAAGAAGATTGCCCGCCGGACCGGCGAGGAGAAGCTTCTCGAAGCCATCAAGACCAACAAGGAGGCCTGGCCGACCGTCCTCGATCCGATCGCCTGATCCTTCCAAGGATCCTACCAAGAAGGGGAGGAGCGGTCGCTCTTCCCCTCGGCAACGAAGGACCCAGCAAAGCCGCAAGATGAAGCGTTCAGTTCCTTTCGAGATATTCCGCTATGCCGCGATCCTTGCGGCGATGGCGGTGACGCTGGTGCCGATCCTGTGGATGGTGTCGATGGCGTTCAAGCCGATCGCCGAATGGTCGGCGACCGGCGCCGACCTGACATGGTGGCCGAAGAACCCGACACTCAGCAATTTCCGCTTCGTCTTCGGTGAGTCGACCAACAATCTGATCGTCGCCCTCGACCGCACAGCTTTGAAGCCGATCCTGTCGTCGCTGCTGTCGGCCACATTCGGTACGGCAATCGCCATGTCGGCGGGCACCGCGGCGGCCTACGGGCTGTCGCGCTTCGGCTCGGGCCAGAACCTGCCGCTGGCGCTGATCCAGCTTCGCCTGTTTCCGCCAATGGCGGTCATGACCCCGGTGATGATCATGTGGGCCTTCCTCAATTTCACCGACAGCTGGTGGGGGCTGTCGTTGATCTACGGCATCGTCACGCTGCCTTTCGCCTTCTGGCTGATGAAGACCTTCTTCGACGACATGCCGCGCGAGATCGAGGAGGCGGCACTGGTCGAGGGCTGTTCGCGGTGGCGCGTCTTCACGCGCATCACGCTGCCGATGATGCGCGCGCCGCTGGCCAGTGCCGCGCTGTTCGTCTTCATCCTCAACTGGTCGGACTATCTGATTGCGCTGCTTCTGACGACGCGCGAATGGGTGACGGTCCCCGTCTACATGGCCTCGCTGTCCTCCTCGATGACCGGCCAACTCTACGGCGCCAAGGCAGCGCTCGGCCTGATAGCCGCAGTGCCGCCTGTCATCATGGGCATCGCCATCCAGCGCCATCTGGTGCGCGGGCTGACCTTCGGGGCGCTCAAGCAATGAGCGCGGTGACTGCGACGATTTCGGAGGGCGACATGCAAGCCTCCAAAGCGGCGTCGGTGCTGCCGGACGAGGGCGCAAAGCTCGGCTTTCGGCTGACGCTGCCGGCGCAGATCCTGGTGCTGTTCATCGCCGTCTTTCCGCTCCTGATGCAGCTCTACATCAGCCTGACCGACTGGTCGCCGCTGTCGGGCACCGGCTGGTGGAACGCCTGGTCGATGTGGAACAGTTTCGCCAACTACACCGATCTTGCCGCCGATGCGCGCTTCTGGAGTGCGCTGAAGCGCACGGCCATCGTCATGATCGTCTGCGTGCCGGCGGAGTTCCTGCTCGGCTTGGCGCTCGCGACACTGTTTGCGGACGAGTTCCCCGGCAAGCGGATCTTCTACTCGATCCTCTTGATGCCGATGATGGTGGTGCCGGCGGTGGCCGGCTACATGTTCTTCATGCTGTTTCAGTCGGGCGGCCCGGTCAACGACATCCTGTCGGCGATCTCAGGCTTTCCCGTCACCATCGCCTGGCTGTCGGACCCGACGCTGGCGCTCATCGCCGTCATGGTCGCCGATATCTGGCAGTGGACGCCGCTGATGTTCCTGATCCTGCTTGCCGGCCTGGTCGGCGTGCCTGAGGACCAGATCAAGGCGGCGACGCTGCTCGGTGCCAACCCCTGGCAGCGATTCATCACCATCGTGCTGCCGAAGATGAAGACGATCATCATCATCGCGCTGGCGATCAGGGTGATCGAGAACTTCAAGATCTTCGACACGCTCTACATCATGACCGGCGGCGGTCCTGGCGTCGCTACCGAAACCATCTCCGTTTACATCTACAAGCTCACCACCCAGGACCTGATCTGGGGCTATGTGGCGGCAATCGCGCTGGCCATATTGATCGTGCTGTCCATCGCCGCGGTGTTTGCCATGAAACGCATGGCTCGGGTACGCGAGGTGGCGGCCTGATGAGCACCATCCATCTGCAGAACCTGGTCAAGAAATTTGGCGATTTCACCGCGCTGAAGACGATGGATCTGGCCATTGCCGATGGCGAGTTCATGGCGCTGCTGGGGCCGTCCGGCTGCGGCAAGTCGACGACGATGAACATGATCGCCGGCATGGAAGAGCCTACCAGCGGCAAGATCCTGTTCGGCGAGCGCGACATGGCCGGCGTGCCGATGGGGCGGCGCGGCGTCGGCTTCGTCTTCCAGAACTATGCGATCTTCACTCATATGAGCGTGCGGCAGAACCTCGCCTACGGGCCGAAAATGCGCGGCGCACCAAAGGCCGAGATCGGCCGCCGTGTCGGCGCCATTGCCGAGATGCTGCAACTGACGCCGCTGCTCGACCGCAAGGCGGACAGACTGTCGGTCAACATATTGCAGCGGGTGGCGATCGGCCGTTCGGCGATCATGGAGCCGGCGATCTTCCTGCTCGACGAGCCGCTGTCCAATGTCGATGCCGCCTTCCGGGCGGTGATGCGGACCGAACTGAAGCAGTTGCAGCGGCAGTTCCGGCAGACCATGGTCTACGTCACCCACGATCAGCTTGAAGCAATGACCATGGCCGACCGCATCGCGGTGATGGACCACGGCGTGCTGCAGCAGGTCGGCACGCCGCTCGAGGTCTATAACAATCCGGCCAATGTCTTCGTCGCCCGCTTTATCGGCGCGCCGGGCATGAACCTGCTCAAGGGCAGGCCGGCGGAAAGCGACCGTGGTCTGGTCATCGATCTCGGCCCGCTCGGCGTGACACCGCCGCTGCCGGTCGAGATCGCCGATGCCGTACGCAGGATGCGCGGCGAGGTGTTTTATGGCTTTCGACCGGAGCAGGTGACGCTGGCTGAAGGTGGCCGTGGCCTGTCCATGCCGGTGAGTTTCGTCGAGCGGATCGGCGCGCGCACCATCATCCACCTTGGCGACGGCGAGACTGCGGTGAAGGCGGTGTTCGACAATGATGTCGGGCTGGCGATCGGGCAGACAGCTGTCGTCGCGCCGGCGGCGGAGGCGGTGCGCGTCTTCGACGCCGCCACCGGTCTTGCATTGAGAGCAGGTTGAGATGGCCGATATCGTTTTCCATAATGTGACAAAACGCTACGGCAACACGCTCGCCGTCGACGACGCCTCGTTCACTGTCAACGACAATGAGTTCTTCTGCTTCTTCGGGCCGCCGCTGTCGGGCAAGTCGACGATACTGCGTCTGGTGCTCGGGCTGGAAACCCCGGACGCGGGCGAGATCCTGATCGGCGGAAAGCCGGTCAACACGGTGTCGCCGGCCGAGCGCAACGTCGCCATGGTGTTCCAGAATTTGGCGCTGTTTCCGCATATGAGCGCGCGCGCCAACATCCGCTTTCCGCTGGTCGAACGCCGGGTCGCCGAAGCCGAGATCGAAAAGCGCGTCGCCGACGTCGCGGCCAAGCTGCATATCGGCCATATCCTGCACAAGCCGCCGGCACAGCTTTCAGGCGGCGAGCGGCAGCGCGTGGCGATCGCCCGTGCGCTGGTGCGCGACCCGGCCGCCTATCTGATGGACGACCCGATTTCGGCGCTCGACGCCCGGCTGCGCGAGGAAACGCGGGTCGAGCTGAAGCGCATCCAGCGCGAGCTCGGCAAGACGCTGATCTATGTCACGCACGACCAGGAAGAAGCGATGTCGGTCGCCGACCGAATGGCCATTCTGGAGAACGGCAAGATCAGGCAGATCGGCGCGCCGGCCGAGATCTATGACCGGCCAGCCAGCACCTATGTGGCGCGGCTGCTCGGGTCGCCGATGATGAACATATTGAAGTCGGTGCACGGCGCCGAAGGCGTGGAGGCGGCGGAAGGCACGATCCGCATCGCGGATACCGGCGCCCCGGCCGATGCCGTGGAAATTGGACTCAGGCCGGAAGACATCAAGGTCAAGGCCTGGTCGGAGGGGGGCGCGGGCCGCCCGGCGCGAGTGTTCGAGGTCGAGCCGCTCGGCGGCTACACCGTTGTGACGCTCGCCGCCGGGCAGGCGCGTCTGCGGGCGCTGTTGCGCGGCCAGCCAGACATCAGGCCGGACGCGATGGTGGCGATATCCTGCGAGCCCGGCAGGGTGCATTATTTCGGACAGAGCGGGGGAGCGCTGGCAAGATGACGGCGGCGGCAAGGAACGAGCTTCGGGAGGAACATATGGCAAGCCAAGAAATGGCGGGCAACGGCTTCGAGCCGGACGTCGAAGTCCGTACCAGGGAATACAGGATCGGCTGCGTCGGCGCCGGCATGATCATGGCCGAATGTCACCTTGCCGCCTACAAGGAAGCCGGTTTCCCCGTGGTGGCGATTGCCTCGCGGACCAAGGCCAGCGCCGAGAAGGTCGCCAAACGCTGGGATATCCCAACCGTCCATGACACGCCGGAACAGCTCATCGAGGACAAGAACGTCGAGATCATCGACCTTGCCTTTCCGCCCGACCAGCAGCCGGCGCTGATCCGCCATGCTCTGAAGCAGGCACATATCAAGGCGATCCTGGCGCAGAAGCCATTGGCGCTGTCCCTTGAAGAGGCCGTCAAACTTCGCGACGAGGCGGCCAAGGCAGGCAAGATCCTCTCGGTCAACCAGAACATGCGTTACGACCAGTCGATGCGCGTCTTGAAGCAGGTCATCGATAGCGGCGCGCTCGGCGACATCGTTTTCGCCCAGATCGACATGCATGCGATCCCGCACTGGCAGAGCTTCCTCGAGGACTATGACCGGCTGACGCTCGCCAATATGAGCGTCCATCATCTCGACGTACTGCGCTTCCTGTTCGGCGATCCCCTGGAGATCACCACCCTGACCCGCAGGGACCCGCGCACCCGCTTCGACCATTCGGACGGCATCACCGTGTCGACGATCAAGTTCCCGTCCGGCGTGCTCGCCGTATCGCTGGAGGATGTCTGGTCCGGGCCGCGCCAGGAGGGCTACAAGGACGACCAGCACATCAATTGGCGCGTCGACGGCACCAAGGGCGTCGCCAAGGGTACCATCGGCTGGCCGACTGGCGCTGCCTCGACGCTGACCTACGCCTCGACCGAGACCACCGGTGGTGAATGGGTGACACCCAGCTGGGACACGATGTGGTTCCCGCATGCCTTCATCGGCGTCATGGAGCAGCTCCAGCACGCGGTCAAGACGGGCGAGCCGCCGGCGCTGTCGGTCGCCGACAACGTCAAGACTATGGCGCTGGTCGAAGCCGGCTATCGTTCGATCGACAAGGGCCGGACAGTCAAACTTTCCGAAATATCAACTGACTGAATTACTTACAGGGAGGACTTCACACCATGATGCAGGCAGGTATTTTCACGGGTTATTTCCCGTATAGCCTCAAGGAAACCGCGCAGAAGATCCGTGCGCTCGATTTCAACACCGTGCAGCTCGACCTGCATTTCAAGGACATAGATCTGTCGGCCGGGCAGATCACCAGGGACAAGGCCAAGACCGTCCGCGATACGTTTCGCGATCACAATCTGCCGATCTGCTGCGTATCGGGCTACACCAACATCATCCATCCGGATATGGGCGAGCGCGAGAGGCGCGTCGGCTATTTGAAGGAGATCATCCGCAACGCACGCCATTTCGGCACCCCTTACGTGATCTCGGAAACCGGTACCTACAACACCGAGTCCGACTGGGTGCATCACCCGAAGAACAAGACCGAGGAAGGTTTTGAGGAATGCCGCAAGGTCATCGCCGACCTTGCCCAGACCGCCTATGACCACGGCGCGGTCTTCCTGCTCGAAACCTATGTCAACAATGTCGTCGGCTCGGTCGAAGAGACGGTGAGGATGTTCGCGCAGGTCGACCACCCAGGCCTCGGCCTGCTGATGGACCCGACCAACTATTTCGAAACGCACAACATCGACAGGATGGACCAGATCCTGAACCAGGTGTTCGACACATTGGCCGACAAGATCAAGATTGCCCACGCCAAGGACGTCAAGCGTTCCGGCGGCGACAAGTCGGAAAAACACGCAGACATCGGCGACGAGGACGCGCTGGAGAGCCACACCTTCCGCGGCGTCGGCGAGATCGAGCTGCCGGCCCCCGGCCTCGGTTCGCTGAATTACGACCTCTATCTCAAGCGGCTGGCCGAAAAGCATCCAAACATCCCGGTCATCATCGAGCATCTTTCGGAAGACGACGTGCCCCGTGCCAAGAAATTCCTCGACGGAAAATTCCGCGCCAACGGACTGTGATGGCGCGGTTCGGCTACGAAACAAGGGAGGAAGAGAAATGTTGAAATTCGCGTTGAAAATCGCTGCCGCGGCGACGGTTCTCGCCGGTGTGGCGCTGGGTACACCGGCGCTGGCGCAGGACGCCCAGAAGACGTTCTACCTGCTGTCGCATGGCGGCCCGTCGGATGCCTTCTGGATCGACTGGAATGCCGGCGCGACCAAGGCCTGCGACCAGCTCAAGGTGACCTGCAAGATCTCGTTCAGCGGCGGCGACATGGCGGCGCAGAAGGAGGCCTTCAACTCGGCCCTTGCCGCCAAACCGGACGGCATCGCCACCACCTCGGCGCAGCCCGGCCTGTGGACCGAGGAGGTCAAGGCAGCCAAGGCGGCCGGCATCCCGATCGTGTTCTTCAATACCGACGATCCGGCAACCGGCCGGCAGGCCTATGTCGGCGCCGACCTTAAGGAAGCCGGTGTCATCTGGGCGAAATATCTGGTCGACCACAAGATGGTGAAGCAGGGCGACAAAGTGTTCCTGCCGGTCGAAGTGCCGGGCGCCAGCTACCAGCAGCTCGAGACCGAAGGCATCGCCAGCGTCTTCGATCCGCTCGGCATCAAATATGATGTGGTCGATTGCGGCACCGATCCGGCCGGCATCATCGCCAAGATGACCGACTACATGGTCGCCAACAACCCGCCGGCGATCATCGCGCTCGGCGATTCCGTCGCGGCCAGCGTCAAGCGGGTGTTCGACGGCGCCGGCGTGCCGGCCGGCAAGATTCCGGTCGTCGGCTGGGGCAATTCGAAGGAAACCGCCGAGTCAGTGAAGTCTGGGTTCATCAACGCGGCTGCCTGGCAGTTCCCGTCAGCGCAGGGCTTCATGCCGGTGGCGCTGCTCGGGTTGGCCGCCGCGGGCGAACCGATCGGCTACGACATTCACACGTTCAGCCTCTACGACGCCTCGAGCGTCGAACCGATCCTGAAACTCTACAACAAATGATTGAAACTGACGCTCGCCGCGCAGGCGGCGAGCGTCACCCTGGCGTATGGTTCGAACTGTCATGACAATTGCCGCAGAAGAGGAAATGCCGCGTGCCAAACGCAGGTCGAGCCTGATGCGCTCGCCGCAGTTCTCTTCGCTCGTCATCCTGATTGTCCTGCTGGCGGTGTTCGCGATCGCCGACGCGAATTTCCTGTCGCCGCTCAACATCTCCAACATGATGGCGTTCCTGCCCGAGCTCGGCATCATCGCACTCGGCATGACGCTGCTTCTGACGGCGGGCGAGTTCGACCTTTCGGTCGGTGCCGTGTTCGGGCTGGCGCCGGTCGTCGTCATGCTGCTGGTGCAGAACGGCGGGTTTGATATTGGCGTCGCGCTGTTGGCCGGCCTGCTGCTCTGCATAGCGATCGGTGCGATCAACGGCCTGATCGTCACCAAGATCGGGATCTCGTCCTTCCTGGTGACACTGTCGATGCTGCTCGTCGTGCGTGGGGCAGCGCTTTACATCACCCAAGGCTTTCCGCTGAAATCCTGGAACCAGCCAGGCTTCTTCGTGACGCTGCTGGCCGGCAGCTTCAATATCGGAACGTTCCGTTTCTATACCTCGCTGTGGTGGTTCATCGGCCTGTCGCTATTGGCGATCTATGTGCTGCACTACGCCAAGCTCGGCAACTGGATCAGCGCTATCGGCTCGAACCGTAACGCCGCCGTAGCGCGCGGTGTGCCGGCCGATGCGGTCAAGATCTGGCTGTTCATCCTGACCTCGGTGCTGGCCGGTCTCGCCGGCATGATCAGCGCCTTCCGCATCTCTGCCGCCTCGCCGGTGGCAGGCACCGGGTACGAGCTCGAAGTGATCGCCATGGTGGTGGTTGGCGGCACCGCGCTGACCGGTGGACGCGGCACCATTTTAGGCACCATCGTCGGCGCGCTGATGCTGCGCAGCATCCGCAACGGCATCGTGCTGATCGGCGTGCCCGGGCTCGCCTACAACATCTTCGTCGGCGTCATCATCCTTGCCATGCTCATCCTGCACGCTTTGCTGCAGAAGAACGCCGCCAGGAGCTGACCATGGAAGTGCTTCGGCTGCAGAATTTGCAAAAATCCTTCGGCAGCGTCCGCGCCCTGAAGAACGCGTCCTTCGCGCTCAACGAGGGCGAAGTGGTGGCCTTGCTCGGTGACAACGGCGCCGGCAAATCGACGCTGATCAAGGCGATCTCGGGCGTGTTTCCGGTCGATCGCGGCGAGATCTATGTGCGCGGCCAGAAGGTCTCCATCCGCTCGACGCGCGATGCGATGGATCTCGGCATCGAGACCATCCACCAGGACACCTCGCTGGCTCCCGATCTCAGCATTGCGCGCAATCTTTTCCTCGGCCGCGAGCCGGTCAATCTCAAATGGCTTGGCGTGTTCGCGCCGCTCGATCTCGCTCGATTGCGCGATGCTGCGTCGGCTCTATTGAAGCGCGTCGGCATCTCGAAGAAACTCGACGCCGATGCGCTGGTCAGCACGCTGTCAGGCGGCGAGCGTCAGTCGATCGCCATCTCGCGCGCCATGCAGTTCGCCGCCAAGGTCATCATCCTCGACGAGCCGACCAACAATCTCGGCGTCGAGGAAACGCACGGCGTGCTGCGCTTCGTCAAGGAAGTGCGCGACGCCGGTCACTCGGTGCTTTTGATCACCCACAACATCCATCACGTCTTCCAGGTCGCCGATCGCATCATCGTCATGCGCCGCGGCGAGATCGTCGCCGAGCAGACGGTCGCCGATACCGATCTGCTGACCGTGGAAAGCATCATCACCGGTGCCGACATATCGGCCCTGCTCAAGGAGACGAGAGCGAAGTGAAGGACCGGAGCAAAGTGAAAGAACTGGCCGTCACATGGTAGAGCTTTACGGCAAGACGCTGTCGCGCCGGCAGGTCTCGGAACGCTCGGGCATGCTGTCGCAGTTCGCCGGCGTGCGGCTGATGACGCTTGGCGACGGCGTCGAGCGCGGCATCCGCATGCTCGAATTCCGCACCGGCTCCGGCCTGCGCTTCACCGCGCTGGTCGACCGGGCGCTCGATATCGCCGATTGCGACTTCAGGGGCCAGGCGATCGGCTGGCACTCGCCGAGCGGTTTTCGCCATCCCGGCCTGCACGAATATGAAGGCGAGGAGGGATTGGCGTGGGCGCGGTCGTTTTCCGGCCTTCTGCTGACCTGCGGCCTCGACCATATATTGTTCATGAACGAGGTACCCGCCGACACCTACAACTACCCGCCGAAGAAGACGGTACGCCATTCGCTGCACGGCCGTGTCAGCACCATTCCAGCGCGGCTGACCGGCTATGGCGAGACCTGGGACGGCGACCGCTGCGTGTTGTGGGCCGAAGGCATCGTCCAGCAATCGACTGTATTCGGCGAGGATCTGCACCTGCTGCGGCGGATCGAGGCCGATGTCGGCGGCAACGAGATCCGGCTTTCGGACCGTGTCGTCAATCACGGTTTCAACCGTACGCCGCATATGTATTTCTACCACATCAATGTCAGTCATCCGGTGCTCGACGAGGGATCGCGCTACCTGGCGCCGATCCGCGACGTCGTCTGGGCCGGGCATGCCGGCGAGCGCTATGAAGCGCAGAAGGTCGGCTACCGCACGGTGCCGGCGCCGCAACCGGGATTCAAGGAACAGGTCTGGCAGCATGAACTCGGCGCCGACAGCACCGGCGAAGTCCCGGTGGCGGTGGTCAACGACAGGCTCGGCCTTGGCTTCGAGGTGGTCACGCGCAAGGACCAGTTGCCTTGCGCCTATGAATGGCAGAATTTCCAGGCCGGGCAGTACGCGCTGGGCATCGAGCCGTCGACGCATCATGTGCTGGGCAATCTGGCGGCGCGCGAACGCGGCGAGATGATCTGGCTGGAGCATGGCGAGAGCCGCTCCTACGATGCGGCGTTCCGGGTCCTCGACGGCGCCGGCGAGATCGCCGCCGCCGAAAGCCGGATCGCTGCAATCGCCAGGCAGCCGCAGCAGGATTATCCGCAGCCGTCGGGCCGTTTTCCTGTTCTTGGAGGCAGGTCGTGATAATGGCGAAGACGATACGGGACACCAGTTGGGAGGCTGGTTCCGGCCGGAGCGGGGAGGGTTGGCGGCCGATCGGGAATTGGAGGTCACAATGGCTGGCACGGTAAAGCGCGATTACAGCCTGGTCGGCGAAAGCACGCGCAGGGCGATCGAGACGGGACTGGCCTCGGCGGAGTGGTACCACACGGATGTCCCCCGCAAGGCGATCAAGGAGTTGATGCAGCGCTCGGACGGCCCGGCGATCCGCGACACGATCATCTGGATCGTCGCCATCCTCGGCTCCGCAGCTGGCGCCATCTTTTTCTGGGGTACCTGGTGGTGCGTGCCGTTCTTCTTCGTCTACGGCGTGCTCTACGGCTCGTCCAGCGACTCGCGCTGGCACGAATGCGGCCATGGCACTGCCTTCCGCACGCGCTGGATGAACGATGTCGTCTACCAGATCGCCAGCTTCATGCTGATGCGCAACCCGGTGACCTGGCGCTGGAGCCATGCCCGCCACCACACCGACACCATCATCGTCGGGCGCGACGCCGAGATCGCCGTGATGCGCCCGCCGGACCTTTTGCGTGCGGCGCTGGCTTTCACCGGCATCCTCGATTTTCGCTATTCGCTTCCGGCACTGGTACGCCAGGCGTTCGGCAAGCTGACGCCCGACGAGAAAAGCTACGTTCCCGAGATGGAACAGCACAAGGCCGTCATCGCGGCGCGCTGGCATATTGCCATCTACATCGCCACGATAGCACTCGCCCTTTTCATGCGGTCGTGGATACCGGTGGTGCTCATCGGCGTGCCGCGCCTCTACGGCACCTGGCACATGGTGATGACCGGCCTGCTGCAGCATATCGGTCTGGCCGACAACGTCGTCGATCACCGGCTCAACACCAGGACCGTATACATGAACCCGATCAGCCGGTTTATCTACTGGAACATGAATTATCACGTCGAGCATCACATGTTTCCGATGGTGCCTTACCACGCGCTGCCCAGGCTGCACGAACTGATCAAGCACGATCTGCCGGAGCCGAACCCGTCGATATGGCATGCCTATCGCGAGGTCTGGCCTGTCCTGCTCAGGCAGCTCAAGTACGAGGATTATTTCCTCAAGCGCGAACTGCCGCCAACGGCCAGGCCCTATCGTGGCGAGTTCCACGAAGTGAACATGTCGGCGGCGGCTGAATAGGCACCGCAGCAGCGCAACGCAGAAATTTCGGGAGAAGCAGAGATGGCCGATTGGGTCGAAGCGTGCGCCGTGGACGATGTCGACGAGGAAGACGTCATCCGCTTCGACCATGGCGGCCGCACCTTCGCGATCTACCGTTCGCCGGACGATCAATTCTTCGCCACCGACGGGTTTTGTACGCATGAGAAGGCGCATCTGGCCGACGGGCTTGTGATGGACGACATCATCGAATGCCCAAAGCACAATGGCCGCTTCAATTACAAAACCGGCCAGGCCAAAGGGGCTCCCGTCTGTGTCAATCTGCAGACCTATCCCGTCAAGGTGGAAGCTGGCAAGGTGATGATCCAGATCGCCTGACCGGCCTTCTGTCACGTAGCAAAGGGGACCAGAATCCATGAGCCGGAAAAGACCGACCGTCGCAGACCTGCGTGCCATGAAGGGCAAGCGGCAGCTGACGATGCTGCGCGTGCTGACGATGGACGAGGCCGAGGCCGCCGAACGCGCCGGCGTCGATATCGTCTCGGTGCCGCCGGAGCTCGTGCTCAATCCGCAATACCGCGATGCGGCACCCAGCCTGTTCACCATGCCGGGCGAGAATTTCTTCGAGATCGGCACAGCAGATGATTTCGTCCGCTGGGCGTTTCGGCTCTACAAGGCCAGCGCCGATGCGGTCTATTGCAGCGCCGGCTACGCCACCATCAAGCGGATGGCCGACGATGCCATTCCGGTAATCGGCCATGTCGGTCTCATCCCGTCACGCGCCACCTGGACTGGCGGCTTCAAGGCCGTCGGCAAGACCGCCGATACCGCCATGCAGGTGTTCGACGCGGTGAAGCAACTGGAGGCCGCCGGCGCGATCGGCGCCGAGATCGAGGTGGTGCCGGTCGAGGTGGCCAAGGCGATTTCGGAGCGGACGTCGCTGATCATGCTGTCGATGGGGGCGGGCACCGGCTGCGATGCGCAATACCTGTTCGCCGACGACATCCTCGGCCAGAACCGTGGCCACATGCCGCGCCATTCCAAGGTCTATCGCAATTTCGCCGCCGAATACGATCGCCTGCAGGCCGAACGCGTCGCTGCCTTCTCCGAATATGTCGCCGATGTGAACAGCCTGGCCTATCCCGAAGACAGGCACGTCGTGCACATGGACCCGGACCAGCTCAGCCTGTTTATGGAGAAGATCGAAGCCGCATGAGACACGCCGCCTGCGGCGCGAAGCGCCATCGCGGATCGTAAAAAGCCGGTTCGGCGCCAGGGCCAGGTCATCGCTTGGCCGGCTGCGATGCCACACGAAAGTTTGTTGGACCAGGTCTGGACGGCACCGGCCAGATGCTGTTGAAACCGGTGCGTCATCGGTTTGCCGGACAATTGCGCGGTTGCTGATGGAGCGGGTGAAAATTCCCCTTCGGACAGTTCTGCGCATGACCGCCATTCCCGAAAACAAAGCCTTGCCGGAAACCGCGACGGCGCGGCAAGCCCGGCGGGTGGCGCTGATCGTCGCCGTCGCCTTTTTCATGCAGCTTCTGGATTCGACCATCATCTCGACCTCGCTGCCGCAGATGGGAGAATCCTTCGGCGTGGCGGCGGTGGCGATGAGCATCGGCATCACCGTCTATATGCTGACCATGGCGGTGTTCGTGCCGCTGTCCGGCTGGCTCGCCGACCGTTTTGGCGCGCGCAACATCTTCCTCGTTGCGATCGCCCTGTTTACATTGGCCTCGCTCGTTTGCGGCATCTCGCAGAACCTGGCCGAGTTCGTTGCCGCCCGCGCGGTGCAGGGCCTGGGCAGCGCGCTGATGACGCCGGTCGGCCGCATCCTGGTGCTGCGCAATGCGCCGAAATCCGAGCTTCTCAACGCCACGGCGCTGATCACCTGGCCGGCGCTGTTTGCGCCGGTGGTCGGGCCGGTGCTTGGCGGCTTCATCACCACTTATTTCTCCTGGCACTGGAATTTCTTCATCAACATCCCGCTTGGGGTTGCCGGTTTGGCGCTGGTCGCCCGCTTTATTCCCGGCGACCGCGAAGCCGGAGCCAAGCCGCTCGACTGGCCGGGCTTCCTGCTGACCTCGGTGGGGCTCGCCTCGATGCTCTACGGCCTCGAGCGCATCGCGCATCCGCAAGACGGTGCCTTGCCAACCGTGGCACTGCTCGGCACGGGCATTTTGGTCGGCTGGCTGGCTGTGCGGCATCTGCGACGCGCCAACCATCCGCTGCTCGATCTCACAGCTTTCAAGGTGCAGACCTTCGCCATCTCGACGCTGTCGGCCGGCACGATTTTCCGGATCGCCATCAACGCCACGCCGTTCCTGCTGCCGCTTTTGTTCCAGGTCGGCTTCGGACTGAGCCCAATCGATGCGGGCGTGATGATCCTGGCCTATTTCTTCGGCAATCTCGGCATGAAAGCGGTGACGACGCCGACGCTGAGGCGCTTCGGCTTCCGTTCGGTGCTGATCGTCAACGGGGTGATCGCCTCCTTGTCGATCATGGCCTGCGCGGCGCTTTCGCCGCAGACGCCGCAAGCGTTGGTGGTGGTCCTGATGCTGATCGCCGGACTGTCGCGTTCGATGCAGTTTACCGCGCTCAACACACTGGCCTTCGCCGATGTGGCCTCACCGCAGCGCAGCTCGGCGGCGACATTGTCCAGCATGCTGCAACAGGTGGCGATGCTGTTCGGCGTGGCGGTGGCGGCGGCACTGCTCAACCTGTCGCAGATCGCCAGGGGCGCTGCGGCGCTCGATCTGATCGACTTCCGACTTGCCTTCCTGGCGATCGGCGCAATCGGGCTCGTCGCCTCGTGTCGCTTCCTGGCGTTGCCGAACGCTGCCGGCGCCGAGGTCTCGGGCCATGTTTTGCGGAGCTGAAATCGGCCGCAGTTGTCCGTCCTGTGTCGGCGGAGGCGGGGAGCTTTTCCTTCTCCCACAACAAGGGGAGAAGAAAAGGGCGGCGCTACACCGGCCGATATATCTTCTCCGCCGTGTTCCAAAAGACATCCGCCTCGGCGGTCGCGCCGTGTTTTGCCACGGCCTGCCGGTGCGCCCTGATCAGCTCGGCGTGGCTGGTCCACAGTTTCTCGATCGGGAAGTTCGAGCCGAACGTCAGATGATCGCTGCCGAGGATGTCGATGGCATTGTCGACGATATAGCCGATGAGCGCCGGATCGTTACGGTGGACGAAGGTGCCGAGGCCGGACAGCTTTGCATAGAGGTTGGGCGCCGCTGACAGCGTGCGCAGCCCTGCCTTCCAGGCCTCGGTGGTTTCGGGCTCCATGCCGGTCAGCATGCCGGCGTGGGTGAGAATGAAATTGGTCTCGGGGTTCTCGCCGACGAGCGTCAGCCCATCCTTCATCTGGGCGGGGAAAAGCTGCAGGTCGAAGGACAGGCCGTAATCCTTGAGCCGCGCGACATTAGCCCGCACCTTCGGGTCGATGACCTGATCGGCCGAGGCGGCGAAGCGGAAGGCCGGCGTTTCGTGCCAGTGCAGCTGCATGCGCACGCCGCGCAGCAGCGGGTATTTGATCAGCCGGTCGATCTGGGAACGCACGTCGTCCACGGTCATGTCGGCATAGCCGACGATGGCGTGCGGCCAGCCGGTTTCTTCCGCGGTCTTCTGCAGGAAGGCGACCTCGTTCTCGAAATCCTCCTTGGCCCAGTTGGTCTGGACATAGACCGCCTTCTCGACGCCCGAGCCTTTCTGGTCGGCAAGGAATTCCTCGATCGGATAGTCGCGGCGGATCGGCTCGTAGGGGCCAAAGATGCGCGGGACCATCGGCCCGACCAGCCACGGCTGGTCCTTTTGGCGCCAGATGTGGAAATGCGCGTCGATCGCCTTCTGCATCACGAAACCCTCTTCCAGATTGCCGCGGCCACGGGGGCGGGGCGGGCGAGCGACAGGATGAAATCGGTGAGGCCCGCGATGGACGAGCCGTCGACCAGGTCGTCGAGCATCGGCAGGATGGCGCGAAGTGCTGCCGTTGCCGGCTGGAAACGCGGATCGCCGGCCAACGGCGTCGCCAGGGAGAGTCGGAAGGCGCGGGCAAGCAGCCGGCGCATCGCCATTTCCAGCTCGGCATGATCGCCGCGCTCGAGCGCATCCGACAGGATGACGATTGCCGCTCCGCGTGCAAAGGCGGAGAAGCGCGGCACCGAGAGGAAGGCTAGCAGCGTTGGACCCATGCGGGTGCCGCCGTCCCAGTCGTCGACCTGGGCAGCGGCGCGGGCCAGCGCCTGGTCGCGGTCGCGAATACGCAGCGCCGAGGTGATGCGGGTCAGCCGTGTGCCGAAAGTGAAGACCTCCGCCCGGTCGGCGCCTTGCACCGCCGCGTGTGCCAGCTTGAGATAGTCCGATGTGTAGTGCTTCATCGAGCCCGACACGTCGATCAGGATGAGAAGCTTGCGCGGCACTGTCTGCCGCCGGCGCAGCAGCGGCGAGGGGATATCGCCGTCGGCACTGACGATTTCGCGCAGCGAGCGGCGCAGGTCGAGCTTGCCGCGCGCATGCGTGCGCACGGTGCGGAAGGACCGGCGGGCGGGCAAAGCGGTGGCGAGCTTGCGGCGGAAGGCGGCAAGCCCGTCGCGATCGCGCTGGAACTCGCGGACGCTCAACTGTTCGCTGGCCGAAGACAGTTCGCCGCCTTCCTCCTGGCGGACCACTTCGATTTCTTGTTTGCTGGTTTTGCCGTCGTCCTTGATGCGGGCTTCCTCGTCGGCGTCGCCTTCGACCAGCGCCGCGGCATCCCCGTAGAAATGGCTCCGGAAATGCGCCTCGAATTCGTCGCGGCGGTCGGGCGGCGGCGCCAGCGTGGCGAGGGCCGCTTCGCGGACGTCGGCCATCGAGCGTGGGCCGAGCAGCGTAACCGCCTGCATGAAACCGGAGACCTGCTCGGGCGCCACCGGGAAGCCGTAGCGGCGCAGCAGCCGGCCGAAGCCGAGGAAGGGTGCTGCCCCTTGAGGCAGGCCCGCCGCGCTCACGCTAGCGCCTCCTCGACAATCTTGCCGAGCTCGGGCGCGATGCAGGAAAGGTCCTCCTCATCCTTGATCAGCACGCCGATGGCGCGGCGGAAGGCTTCCGGCCAGGGGCTGCCGCCCTTTTCGAGGATGGTGGCGGCATTGGCCCATTCGACCGCCTCGGCGATGCCTGGCGGCTTGGCCAGCGGACGCGCGCGGATGTCGCGCACGGCGGAAGCCACGGCGCGCGCCGTGGCCTCGGCGACGTCGCCGGCGCGCAGCATGATGATCTCGGCCTCGCGAATGGCGTCGGGATAGGTGATCCAGTGATAGACACAGCGCCGCCGCAGCGCTTCGGCAAGCTCACGGGTGCGGTTCGAGGTCAGGATGACGATCGGCTGCGCCGTCGTGCGAATGGTGCCGCGCTCGGGAATGCTGATCTGGAAATCGGACAGGAACTCCAGCAGCAGCGCTTCGAATTCATGGTCGGAACGGTCGATTTCGTCGACCAGCAGCACGCGCTTTTCCGGCGCCTTCAGCACCTGCAGCAGCGGCCGCGCGATCAGGAAACGGTCGTCGTAGATGTCGACCTCGTGCTCGCCGGCATGGCGGATGGCGAGCAGCTGGCGCTGGTAGTTCCACTCGTATAGCGCATGTGCGGCGTCGATGCCTTCATAGCATTGCAGCCGCACCAGATCGCGCCCGAGCAGTTCGGCTATCGCCTTCGCCGCTTCGGTCTTGCCGACGCCGGGCGCGCCTTCGAGCAGCAGCGGCTTACCCAGCCTGATCGCCAGGAAGATTGCGGTGGCCAGGCTTTCATCGGCGAGATAGCGCGAGGCGGCGAGGCGGGACGCCATCGCCTCCGGCGAGGTCGCGACTGTCTCTGCGCTTGAAGTCCGGGCGCTTCTCTTGGGCATTTCCAGCACTCAGTTTGATGCTTGCGCCTTCAGCGCCCGCAGGATGCGCTCCGGCGTGATCGGCAGCGTGTCGATGCGCACACCGACGGCGGCGAAGACGGCGTTGGCCACCGCCGGGATTTGCGGGTTGGCGCACATTTCGCCCGGCCCCTTGGCGCCGTACGGCCCGTCGGCCGAGGGCCTCTCCAGCACGATGATCTCGGTTTGCGCGAGATCGCCAGGACCCGGCATCAGATATTGGTTGAAGTCGGTGCCGCCATGGTCGCGGTTGGGATAATAGGGCTCGGTCGTTTCGTAGAGAGCATGGCTGATGCCCATCCACGAACCGCCGACGAGCTGCTGCTCGACCATTTTCGGGTTCAGCGCGCGGCCGATCTCAAAGACGTTCTTCACCGTCAGCACGGTGACTTCGCCGGTCTCGTCATCGACCTCGACCTCGGCAACCGTGCAGGCGTGGGCGTAGCAGGTCGACGGCTTCATCGCGCCGGTTTCCTTTTCGGGATAGGAGCGGGGGATCAAAAACATGCCGCGGCCGGAAATCGAGCGTCCGCGCTTGAAATGCGCCGACAGCGCGACATCGAAGATCGAGATCGATTTTTGTGGCGCGCCCTTGACCAGGATGTTGCCCTGGCCATCAGTCTCGAGGTCCGACGCATTCACCTCCAGCTCCTCGGCCGCTACTTCCAACATCACCTGGCGGGCTTCCCTGGCCGCCTGGATAACCGCATTGCCGGCGCGGTGCGTGCCACGCGAGGCGAAGGTGCCCATGCAGTGCGGACCGGTGTCGGTGTCGGCGGTGTCTACGACGACACGGTCGGTCGGCACGCCGATCGTCTCGGCGCAGATCTGCGCCATGATCTGCTTCATGCCCTGGCCAAGGTCGACACTCGACAGCGTCACCATGAAATTGCCGGTCGGCGTCGAATGCACCAGCGCCTGGGTCGGGTCGCCGCCGAGATTCATGCCGGTCGGATAGTTGATCGCGGCAACGCCGCGTCCGCGCCTGATCGCCATCTCAAGCTCCCTTCGCGTAAGACGACATCGCCATGAACTTCTCCGCCACCGGCCAGTTGGCGGCGCGTGAGGCTTCCTGCATGCATTCGATCAGCGCCGCTCCCTCGGTCGGCTGGCGATGCGCCTTCATGTCGCCGTCGCGGTAGGCGTTGATGAAGCGGAATTCGAGCGGGTCCATGCCGATCAGCCGTGCGAGCTTGTCCATCTGCACCTCCAGCGCAAAATCGCCGATGGTGACGCCGAAACCGCGCATCGCCGAGGACGGGGTGCGGTTGGTGTAGACGCAATAAGTGTCGATCCAGACGTTCGGGATCGTATACGGGCCGGGATAATGCCCGGCGCCCTTCTGCGCGCCGTAGGGCGAATGGCGCGAATAGGCGCCGGCGTCGGTGTAGCCGGTCACTTTGCGCGCGACGATGCGGCCGTCGTTCATGACGCCGTCCTTGATGACGACTTTCTCGGCGGCGCGCGGCGAGGAAATCTGCATCTCTTCCTCGCGGCTGTAGATAAAACAGACCGGTCGTCCTGTTATTTTGGCGCCAAGGATGGCGATCGGCTCGACGATGACGTCGACCTTGCCGCCAAAGCCGCCGCCGACAGTGCCGCCGACGAAATGCAGCTTGTTGCCGGGCATCTGCAGGATGATCGAGGCGTTATCGAGGGTGAAGAACATCGCCTGCGTGTTGGTGTAGCAGGTGAAGCGGTCGTTACCCTCGGGTGCGACGATGCAGCCAGTCGTCTCGGTCGGCGCATGCTCGATCGGTGAAGACTGGTAGGTCTGTTCGAGCACGTGGTCGGCTCCGGCAAAGCCTGCCTCGACATCGCCGAAGCGCACCTTGCGGCATTCGCCGCTGTCGTAGAGGTAATAATTGCGGCCGTGATATTCGTTGACGATCGGCGCGCCGGGCTTCAGCGCTTCGTCCATGTCGAAGACGGCCGGCAGCACCTCGTAATCAACCTTGACCTTGGCGGCGGCTTCCTGGGCGGCACGCTCGGTATCGGCCAGCACCGCCACCACCGCCTCGCCCTTCCAGCGCACCTTGCCGTCGGCCAGCACCGTCTCGTCCTCCGGCCCGATCTGGATCAGGATCAGGATGGTGTAGACATTGTGTGGCACATCCTTGGCGGTCAGCACCTTGACGACGCCTGGGTGCTTTTCCGCTTCGGATATGTCGATGCTGCGGATGCGGGCGTGGTGGTGCGGGCTGCGCACCATCTTCAAATGCAGCATGCCGGGAAAATTGCGGTCGGCGAAATAGGTGGTCTTGCCGGTGACATGGCCGGGTGAATCCGAACGCGGCCGCGGCTGGCCGATCTCGTGCAGATCGTCCTTGCGCTGCTCGGCGAAATAGCTCTTGCGGAGTTCCATTTTCTTAACCCCCTCAAGCCGCGTTCTGCGAATTGGACCGCGCGGCGGTCAGCACCGCCTGGATGATCGGCTCGTAGCCGGTACAGCGGCAGATATTGCCCGACAGCGCCTCGACCACGTCCTCGCGGCTGGGGTTCGGTATGTGATCGAGCAGCACCTTGGCTGCCATGATCATGCCCGGTGTGCAGAAACCGCATTGCGTGGCGAAAGCGTCGAGGAAAGCGCGTTGCAGCGGATGCAGCACGCCGCCTTCCGAAAGCCCTGATGTTGTGGTGATAGTCGCACCATTGCAGGCCTCTGCCAGCGTCAGGCAGGAGAGCCGGAGTTCGCCATCAATGATGACCGAGCACGCACCGCAGGTGCCCTGATGGCAGCCGCCCTTCGGCGAGGTGTCACCGATCTTGTCGCGCAGCGCATGAAGCAGCGTCGTGCCGCTGTCGATGAATTCGGCCTTTTCGGCACCATTGAGCGTGAACTGAACCGGGACCTTTGCCATCTTTTTTACTCCTTGCGCCGCAGCCAGGCGGACATACGCGCCACGGCCTCTCAGGCGAGCAGCAGCCGGGCGAGATGGACCGGCAGGACTTCGTTGCGATACCAGGCACTGGCGATTGGATCGGTTGGGGGCGAAGTGCCGTCGCGGGCGACAGCCAGCGCCGGCGCGATGCCTTCGGCGGTAAGATTCCGGCCAATCAGGGCTTTCTCCGCCGCCCTGGCACGGATCGGCCGATCGGCCATGCAGCCGAACGCGATCCGCGCTGACGACACGGTTCCGTCCGGCGCCTGTTCCAGCACGGTGGCGATGCTCAGCACCGAGACGCCCTTTGGCTTGACCCTCGACACTTTCAGGAAGCGAAAGCCGCCTTCCTTCGGAAGCTTGAAGCCGACCGCGGTGACGATGGCGTCATTGCTCTCGCGCCTTGCGAGGAATGTCTCAATCGGCAGCTCGCTGTCACCGGTGCTGACGGTTGCGTCCAGAGCCAGCAGCGCAACGGTGAAATCACCGTAAGGTGTCGGCGCGAAGAGATTGCCGCCGACGCTCGCCATGTTGCGGATCGCCGGTCCGCCGACACCGCGCGCGGCGTGGGCCAGGGGGGCGAGATCCGGATGGCGGGCGATCGCCGCCATGGTCACCGAAGCGCCAATGCGGACCTCGTTGTCGGAAACGGCGACGGCCGACAGCACCGGCTCGATCGACTTGACGAAACCGGAGATCGACACATCGCCTTCATTGGCGGCGCGAACGACCAGCGTGCCGCCGCCGAGATAGCGGGCGCCGGCGGCTTTCAGCGCCGCGCCGGCGTCCTTCACCGTCGGGAAAGTCTGCAGTGCAAGCGTCATGGAACGCTCCTGTTTGTCAGCTCAGTGCAGTTCAACCTTGGCCGGCAAAATGGGCCTTCAGAGCGTTGAAGCCGCCCTGGAAGACGTTTGCGCCCATGCCTTCGGCCAGCTTGTCGGCTTCTGCCGGGGGCGCGTCGAAGCTGGCGGTCCATTCGGCGTAGGTGCGGTCGCCGTCGGTCACCCGTCGCAACTGCAGCGTCGCCTTGTGGTTGGTGAGCGGCTGCGGCGTCTCGAGGATGGAGTAGCTGATGAGGAAATTCTCGTCGGAGAAATCGAGCAGCTTTTCGCGGAGGCGGGCGCCGCTGGCGAGCTGGAAATTGCGTATGCAGCCGATCGTGCCGGCATCCTTGCCGTCCTCGATATGACTTTCGACCATGCGCGGGTGCCAGGTCGGCAGGCCGTTGAAGTCGCGTATGCGCGCCCAGACCTTTTCGACCGGCGCGTCGATGACGCTGGAGATAGTGACTTTCGCCATTTGATCGTTCCCTCGCAAATCAGCTGCCTGGGAGGGTAGGGCGGCGGACTTGGCGGCGCTTATCAATGCGTCTTGAACGCCTATCAAATAGTCTGAAAAACGGGCGCTCAGCTGATCGCCCGTGCCGCCTCGCGGTAAAGCGTCGGCGGGACGCCGACATGGTCGCGGAAGAAGCGCGAGAAATTGCCTTGGGTAGTGAAGCCGAGATTGCAGGCGACCGAGATCAGCGGCTCCTGCGACCATTGCAATTGCCGCACCGCTTCCTCCATGCGCAGCGTATTCCAATAGACGTTGGGCGTCAGATTGGTCTGTTCCTTGAACAGCGCGAAGAAATGCGGCCGCGACAGGCCGACGCTGCGCGCCACGTCGTCGAAGCAGATGCGCTCGCAGACATTGGCTTTCATCAGCTGGATCGCCTTGCGGACGCGGAAGTCCTGCATGGTGTTGACGCGGGCACGCACGGTCTGCGGTGCGGACGCGTCGGCGGCATCGAGCACGCTGTCGATGAAGCGCTCGATCTCGTAACTGGCGATGTCGTCGATGCTCTCATTGTCGCTGAGATGGTCGAGGAGGTTAGCCGCTGCCTTGTGCAGCCAAGGCTCGAGCGTGATTGCCGGGGCGGAGAACAGCGGCGCGGCGGAAGGCAGCTCGCGGCGTTTCCGTGCCCAGTCCGGATCGATGTAAAAGGCGAGGAACAGGCCGGGCGTGCCGTCGCGGGACAGAGCGTGGCTGTGCGGCTGGAAGGAATTGATGCCGGCGGCGGTGCCCGGTCCAAGCCGCACCGTCTCGCGGCCGATGGTCATCTCGCCGGCGGTGCCTTCCAGCCAGATGATGATATGCGCCTCGACATGGGCATGGGTGACGAAGTCGCTGGCGACGTTCAGGACAGAAACATGTCCGAACCGGCCCCAGTAGAGCCTGATCGCTTCCGTCATGGGTATATCCTCCCGCAGGCGACTGGCCTCCCTTCGCCTGCTGCGGGCGATTGTGCGGCTCAGTTTGGGCTTGCGTCAAGACGCATGTGCACGTCCGGGCGCCGGCCATGCGCCGCTCCGGCGGATTTTCAGACTCGGCGATAGGAGAAAGGCGAGCGTTTCCAGGCCGCTATGGCAAGACCGATGCGGTCGGCCGGCGACCAGCGCCAGCGAGGCCTCGGGGCCGGCAATTCGACTAGCGAACGATCTGCTTCAGCGTCGAGATCCGGCCGAATATTCAGTCGTTGCGCCTGAAATTGCGGATGCGGTCGAACAGCACCGCGAGCAGGATGGCGCCGCCGATGAACACGCCTTGCCAGAAGGCATTGATGCCGAGCAGGCCGAGGCTGTTGCGGATGACCTCGATGAGCGCCGCGCCGACGACCGCGCCGAAAGCGGTGCCCATGCCGCCGGCCAGGTTGGCGCCGCCGATGACGGTGGCGGCGATCACCTGAAGCTCCATGCCGTTGCCGAGATTGGTTGTGACCGCGCCCAGCCAGCCGGTCTGGATGATGCCGGCAAGGCCAGCCGCCAATGCCGAGATCATGTAGACGACAACCTTGATCTGGCGCACCGGAACGCCGGTCAGCGTCGCCGCATGCTCGTTGCCGCCGATGGCGAAGATGTGCCGGCCGAATTTCGTCCAGCGCAGCACAAAGCCGGTGATCAACGCCAGCACGATCATGTAGAGCACCGGATTGGCGATGCCGAACACCCATGCGCCGCCGCCCAGCGCCAGCAGCTTGTCGTGGTCCGGCCCGAACTGGAAGACGACGGTGTTGTTGGAGGCGACCATGGCAAGGCTGCGCGCAATCGACAGCATGCCGAGCGTCACCACGAAGGGCGGAAAGCCGAGATAGGCGATCAGAACCCCGTTGAAGGCGCCGATGATCAGCGCTGTCGCGATCGCAGCGCCAATGCCGATCTCGATGCCGTAGCCGGCATGCATGGTCACGGCCAGCACCATCGAGCAAAGGCAAAGCACGGAGCCGACCGACAGGTCGATACCGCCCGTGATGATGACGAAGGTCATGCCGAGCGCGACGATGGCGACGAAGGTGACGTTGCGGGTGATGTTGTAGAGGTTCTTGGTTGTGGCGAAGGAATCCGTGGCCACCGACAAGAACAGGCAGGCGAGGATGACCGCGATCACCACCCAGAAGGTCTGGCTGGCAAACACCTTGCTCAGCAAGGTGTGCTGCTTGTGCGCGATCGTCTGATCAAGGGTGACAGCCATTATCGACCTTTTTTACTCATGGTTGAGGCGTCAATCATACCTGTTCGATGGCGCCGGTGATGAGTCCGGTGACTTCTTCCGGCGAACTCGATGCGATCGTCTTGTCGGCGACCTTGCGGCCGCGCCGCATGACGATAACGCGGTCGGCAACGTCAAAGACGTCGGGCATGCGGTGGCTGATCAGCACGACGGCGATGCCCTGGTCGCGCAAATGGCGGATTAGGTTCAATACCTCGGCGACCTGGCGCACCGAGATCGCCGCCGTCGGCTCGTCCATCAGCACGATCTTGGCCTGCGAAAGCATGGTACGGGCGATCGCCACCGCTTGCCGCTGGCCGCCCGACATTTGTTTGACCAGGTCGCGCGGGCGCGTTTCGGATTTCAGCTCGGCGAAGATCTGGCCGGCACGCTTGTACATCGCGGCATAGTCGAGGATGCGGAACGGCCCGACGCCGCGGCGCAATTCGCGGCCGAGATAGACGTTGGCGGCGGCTGTCAGATTGTTGCACAGTGCCAGGTCCTGATGGACGATCTCGATGCCGTGCTGGCGCGCCTCGACCGGCTTGTGGAGGATCAGCTCCTTGCCGTCCATCTGCATCGTGCCATGGCTCGGCGGGAAATTGCCGGCGATCATCTTGACCAGCGTCGACTTGCCGGCGCCGTTGTCGCCCATCAGGCCGACAACCTGTCCGGCCTCGATCGACAACGAAACGTCGTTGACCGCCTGGATGGCGCCAAAATGCTTCGAGATGTTGGTGAGTTCGAGAACCGCCACCAGCCTTCTTGCCTCCCCGTGCTTTTGGGCCAGCGGTTCTGCCGCGGCCTTTCGCTCTCCCCAGTTCCTCCCGGAAGCAGCGATTTCGCCCATTTACGCATAAGCCTTCTTGGCGTCAACCACGGCTTCTTTCGAAAAATCAGTTTTGTAGGACAAATAGCATTGACGTCGGTGACAAGGCGATATTAGCTAAGTGTCGGAGGAGCTTGCGCCGATCCCCCGGGTTGCCGGAAGGAATCGGTGAGGGTTTGTCGGTCAGGGATTTGGTAACCGGCGATATCTGTCGGTGCCGGTCTGAGACTGAATATGAAAATGCTTATCGACCTGGCTTGGCGACACGAGTGCGACGTCCTCTGTCATCTTGCTCCGGGTCGGTCTGTGTGTGGCGGGCACGCCGTGTCCGTTTGTTTCAAAGGGAGGACTGACATGAGGAAATCACTATTGCTCGCTGCCGCCGCCGTCATGGCGCTGGGTGCCGGGCCGGCTATGGCCAAGAAACAGCTCGTCATCGTGGTGAAGGGTCTGGACAATCCATTCTTCGAGGCCATCCACCAGGGTTGCGAGAAGTGGAACAAGGAAAACGCCAGCTCGGAATATGAGTGCTTCTACACCGGACCGGCATCGACCTCGGATGAGGCCGGTGAAGCCCAGATCGTCCAGGACATGCTGAGCAAGCCCGATACGGTGGCAATGGCGATTTCGCCATCGAACGCGCCGCTGATCGCGCAGACGATCAAAAGCGCCAATCCGTCGATCCCGATCATGACCCTCGACGCCGACCTCAGCAAGGAAGATGCGGCGCTGCGCAAGACCTATCTCGGCACCGACAATTACCTGATGGGTCACAAGATCGGCGAATACATCAAGAAGGCCAAGCCGAATGGCGGCAAGATCTGCACCATCGAAGGCAATCCGGCCGCCGACAACATCCTGCGCCGCGCGCAGGGCATGCGTGACGCGCTGTCGGGCAAGGACGGCCTCGCGGCGCTGGCGGGCGAAGGCGGCTGGACGGAAGTTGCCGGCTGCCCGGTGTTCACCAATGACGACGGCGCCAAGGGCGTGCAGGCGATGACCGACATCCTCGCCGCCAATCCCGATCTCGACGCCTTCGGCATCATGGGCGGCTGGCCGCTGTTCGGCGCTCCACAGCCCTACCGCGACCTGTTCAAGCCGATGGCCGACAAGATCGCCAGCAACGCCTTCGTCATCGGCGCCGCCGACACGATCGGCGACGAGGTGGCGATTGCCCGTGACGGGCTGGTGACTGCGCTGGTTGGCCAGCGGCCGTTCGAGATGGGCTACAAGGCACCCTCGGTGATGATCGACCTGGTCGACGGCAAGCCGGTCGCCGATCCGGTGTTCACCGGCCTCGACGAATGCACCAAGGACACCGTCGACACCTGCATCCAGAAGTAGGTTCGCAGTTTCGGGGCGCCCGTCGGGCGCCCCGTTACGCATCGTCCATACAAACGCACGAGGCGACGCTGCTTTGGAGCGTAGGCCGCTGCTTTGCCGTGCCCTGAGTTCAGGCTTTCGACAAGCAGTTGCCGGGGAATACCAATGCCGGACGCGACATCAAAAAAGCGACCCGCCAAATTCAAGGCAGAGCCTGGGCGGCCGGCCGTCGTTCGGCGTGCCGATGCCGCACACTTTCCCGGCTCGAGTGTGCACGCCTCGCTCGCCAACGAAATCGGGCTGAGGATCGTGCGCGGCGACTATCCGCCGGGAACCATCCTGCCCAACGAAGCCAAATGGTCCGAGACCTTCGACGTCAGCCGCTCGGCGGTGCGCGAAGCCATAAAAATGCTGATGGCGAAGAGCCTATTGGCGTCACGCCCGAAGATCGGCAGCTGGGTCGAGCCGAAGGAGCGCTGGAACCTGCTCGATCGCGACGTGCTGGCCTGGTATGCGACCTCGCCGGACCGCGAGGTGTTCCTCAGGACCGTGCAGGAATTCCGCCACATCATCGAGCCGGAGGCCAGCGCCTTTGCCGCGATGCGACGCACCGACGAGCAGATGGCCGAGATCAGCCAGGCCTGCCGCGAGATGGGCGAGGCGACCAACCTGCAGGAGCGAACGCGCGCCGACACGCGGTTTCACCTCGCCATCCTGCGCGCCTCGGGCAACGATCTGCTGGTGCCGCTCGGCGTGCTGATCGAATCGGCCCTCGACCATTTGTTCCAGTTCGTCACCCGCGAGACCAGCGATCAGCGGCGGGCGCAGGCACTGCACGAGGCGATCGAGAAGAACATCCGCCTGCAGCGACCGGCTGCAGCCCGTGCCGCGGTGCACAGGCTTCTCGCCAACACCGACGACGTTATCGGCCGGTCGCGGCGGTGATGGTTGCACAGGGCGGCGTTGCTCAGAACGATTGCAAAACTCGCATTCCTTCGCACCCCTCTCTGTCCTGCCGGACATCTCCCCCACTTGGGGGGAGATTGGATGCCATTTCGGCTTTCGCTGATCATCAACGCTAGGCAATGGGGGGCGGCGACCTCGGGTGAGGCAGGAATTCGGACTTTTTTGCCGTCGCAGCTATTTTGTTCTTGCTTTGTGCCGGCAGCTATGCTACTAATTTCGGTATGGTGCTAATTGGCTCCAACGACCCGCCCACCGAGGCGGTTTTTTTGTTTTTGGCTTCTTCCGATCGGAAGTGCGCGTGCTTTGGTGCACAGACTTCTCGCCAATACCGACGTTATCGGCCGGTTTCGGCGCTGATTCGATCGTTTCTCGGCCAACTGCGTGTAAGTCGGGTCAACCAGCAACGAAGGTCGATCATTCCCGTTAGTCGCAAATCGCAAATTTAGGAGATTAGCCGAAACCCTCCCTTCGTCATCCCTGGGCGGAGCAAGGAGCGAAGCGACGCGGCGCAGACCCTGGGATCCATGCCGTTACCTTGCGGCAGTGCTCCAGCAGACCAGAACCAAACGCTGCCACCCGGTCCTGCGAAAAAGCTCGAAGCACTCTGGGACTGGTCGTCTCGATCAATTCGGTCTTCCATTGGCGGAGCCAGCGCTTCCGCAGCTTCTGGCTCGCGGTCATGGTGGAAGGGCGACGAGCGCAATGGCGGATACAAGCGCCGTTCTGAGCCGCTGCATTCTTCGGCTGATGTCACGGCATGGATCCCAGAGTCTGCGCGACGTCGCTTCGCTCCTGCTCCGCCCTGGGATGACGAAGGTGTGGTGTCATATGCTAATCGCCAGCGTTGGAGATTGGCGGATGTAGCTGGTCGGCAGCGAACGTTTGCAGTTGCGATACTCCCAGGCGTTAATCCCAACGTTCTCAGATCGTCTGCTTCTTGCCATCCCTCGTCGGCATGAGGTCGACGCCGTTGACCTTGCCGATATGCGTGGCCAACATCGGCACATACTGATCGGCGGGGCCGGCCGCGAAGGCGCCGGCGAAGGCGTTCTTGGTGGCGTTGCCGAGCGGGTTGGCGATGCCGGCAGCACCCGCCATGGACTCGAGATAGGTGAGATCCTTGAAGGCGTTGGCGATGGTGAATTTGTGCGCGTCGCGGTCGCCTTCCAGCGTCCAGCGCATGAAGGTCTGGTAGAAGCCGCAATCCATGCGGCCGTTGCGGATGACGCTGTCGAAGCGCGGCGGCGAGATGCCGACCTTCTGCGCCAGCGCCAGCGCCTCGGAATAGATCGCGGCGTAGCCGAGCGAGATGAAATTGTTGAGCAGCTTCATGCGATGGCCGTCACCGGTGTCGCCGATATGGACGATACGCCCGGCCCAGGTTTCGAGCACCGGCTTCAGCCGGGCAAAGACCGCATCGGGCGCGCCGACCATGGCGTCGAGCGTGCCTTCCCAGGCCTCCTTCGGCGTGCGGCTGAGCGGGGCATCGACATAGTCGACGCCGAGCGTCTTGAGTTCGGCGGCCAGCGCCACCGTCGAAACGGGATCAGAGGTCGAGCAATCGACGACAACCGATCGCGGCTTCAGGCCTTCCCTGAGACCGCCTGGGCCGCGAATGATGGCTTCGACCTCGCGCGAGCCGGTGACGCAGATGAAGACAACCGTCGATGCCGCCGCGACATCGCGCGAGGTTGCCGCTTCCTTGGCGCCGCGGCCGAGCAGGTCTTCCGCCGGCTTGCGGTTCTTGCGGCCGAGAAACGTCAGCGGATAACCCTTGTCGACGATGTTCTTCGCGATCCCGTGCCCCATCAGCCCAAGCCCGATGAAGCCGATCTTTTCGCTCGCGGCAGTCGTGTTCATGTCGTTTCGTCCTATTTGCAGTGATGGATGACGGCGCTGCACATTGCCGGCGAATTGTTGAAGCGGGTTTTTGCCGCATGCCATGGCAGGCGATTGCAGAGTTCGATATTGTCTGACAATACACATGAATCTTAGGGAGAGCAAAATGACGAAGCGGATCATGTTCACCGGCGGCAGCGGCAAGGCCGGGCGCCACGTCGTGCAGTATCTGGTCGAGCAGGGCTGCCAGGTGCTCAACATCGACACCAAGCCGCTCGACAATCCCAAGGTGCGCACGCTGATCACCGACATCACCGACAGCGGGCAGGTGTTCAATGCGCTGTCGAGCTATATCGGCCTGCATGAATTCGACCCATCGCTGCGCTCGCAGCCGGTCGATGCGGTCGTGCATTTCGCGGCGATCCCGCGCATCATGATCACGCCCGACAATGAGGTGTTCCGCATCAACGCGCTCGGCACCTACAACGTCATCGAGGCCGCAGTGAAGCTCGGCATCCGCAAGGTGG
The DNA here is from genome assembly GCF_040322015.1 of Mesorhizobium sp. M0208. Taxonomy (NCBI): domain Bacteria; kingdom Pseudomonadati; phylum Pseudomonadota; class Alphaproteobacteria; order Hyphomicrobiales; family Phyllobacteriaceae; genus Mesorhizobium; species Mesorhizobium sp. M0208. Next base: position 59,854 of record NZ_JAMYSP010000004.1, read on the forward strand.
TGATCGCCTCCAGCGAGACGACCTACGGCCTGGTCTTCGCCAACGAACCGCGCGATCCGACGTATTTCCCGCTCGACGAGGAGTACGACGTCGATCCGATGGACAGCTATGCGCTGTCCAAGGTCGTCAACGAGAAGACCGCGCGGGCGTTTGCGCTGCGCAGCGGCTTCGACATCTACGCCTTGCGCATCGGCAACGTCATCGAGCCGCATGAATATTCGCTGTTTCCGAAATGGTTCGCCGATCCGGGTTTCCGCAAGCGCATCGCCTGGAGCTATATCGACGCGCGCGACCTCGGCCAGATCACGCTGCGCGCCATCGAGAAGGACGGACTCGGCTACCAAGTGTTCAACGCCGCCAACGATGACACCTCGTCCGACCTGCCGACAGCCGAACTGCTGAAGCGGTTTTATCCCGATGTGCCGGTCAAGGGTGAACTTGGCGAATACGAGACGCTGCTCTCCAACCGCAAGGCGCGGGACATGCTCGGCTTCCGGCCGGAGCACAGCTGGCGGAAATACGTCAAGACGGCCTGACCGGGGGTAGTGTCTCAGTTTGAAGTCTGACGGAATGCAATATGCATTTCCCATATCGGGCCGACCCTCTATATGCTTAGCGGAAAGCATGAGGTGGTGGCGATGGAAAACGCACAGGAATTGAGCCCGCATTTGAAGTGCGATGTAGAGTTGGAACTGACCGGCCCTAACGTAGGCACGTTAAACAAATGGGCAGCAGATGCCTTGCGCGCGTTGGCCGACCGCTTAGAGCGCGGAGAGTTCGAAGACGGGTTCAGCGACGCGAAAGATAACGATGGGAAGAAAATCGGGTCGATCTACGTAGATTACTCTGAGACGAATTTCTGATGCCCACCGGACCTAGTCAATGGACGACCTTTGCGAGAAGATGGACGCCGTAGCGCCTAAGCCGGGCAAGCGCGGACCATACAAAAAGCACATTGGGTAACCATTGCTGCCATCTTGCGGTTCCACATGAGAACCAAATCAGGTAGAATCCTATGTCTCTGGGGGAACGGGCGATGCCATCGGCTATCGACGTAGCGCAATATATTTTGGAACATCGTGGCCCGATGACGGTCATGAAAATGCAAAAGCTGGTATACTACAGCCAAGCTTGGTCCATCGTTTGGGATGATGCCCAGATGTTCCCCGAGCCAATCGAAGCATGGGATAATGGTCCGGTAGTCAGAGCGCTGTGGGAAGCGACGCGAGGCCATTTCAGAGTGGACAGCGTACCCGGCGGGAATAGCGATAATGTCCGAGGTGTTCAGCAAGACACCATTGCTCTTGTGCTGGACTTTTATGGCGACAAAGACGCTCAATGGCTTAGCGATCTGACGCACATGGAAGCACCATGGGCCGAAGCTTACGCGAGGGGTCGCAACACCGAAATTACTCTCGACCGCATTTCGGAGTACTATTCTACGCTTTCCAAAAATGTCGAAGCGTGAAGCTCGCATTGCTCGGGATGTAGAGGCAAAACTCAAAGAGCAGGAAAAATCTGTGCGCCTCCGGGAGAGAATCCCGGTTGGTGGCGTTCGTCTAGGCGTCGGCATCTCCGACGCGAAGCAGGTTCGCACAGGTGCCGATCCTGGGTCCGTGTTCTCTATGCAAATGACTTGGACATGCGAGAAGCCTGACCGCGAACATTCTTGGTCATGGGGCGTCCCTCGGGCTTGGTCAGATGCCGATTGGGATGGCCTTATCCTTCCAAAGCTCGCGGAATGGGCGAAACTGACTTGGGGAGAAATTGATCGACCATCTTCCGATTCCGGCCACAAGATGCATCACAACATGGACACGGCCGAAATTTGCGATGAAGCCCAATGCCGAATGATTGAAATCGAGCGGTATGCTGACGTGGTTTTCCGCTTCCGCCTTGGGAATAAGCGTCGGCTGTGGGGCCATCGTATAGTCAACAAATTTGAAATTCTCTGGTTCGACCCGACCCATCAGATTTATCCGACCGATCCAGACTGAATTTCAAACTGAGACACTACCTGACCGGGGCACCTGACGCGGAACCGGCACTGGGCCAGCCCCGAATTGCTCGTCATGACTCCAGGCTTACACCGGCTACGACCGATGCGCCCACACCCTACGTTCAGGCGTTCGCCGTCGGGTTCATCCATACGATTTCCCAGACGTAGCCATCCGGGTCTTCGATGTGGCGGTTGTACATGAAGCCAAGATCCTGTGCCGGGTTGGGATCGGCGCGACCGCCCGCCGCGACCGCGCTGGTCAGTGTTGCATCGACGGCATCGCGGTTATCGACAGTGAGGACGATCATTGCCTGGCTGTCGCGCCGTGCGTCGCCGATTGGGCGCGTGGTGAATTCGCGATAGTGGTCATGGGTCAGCAGCATCACCCCGATCGTGTCCGAGAACATGAGCGAGGTGGATTTCTCGCCCGAAAACTGCGGGTTCACGGTGCCGCCTAGCGCCACGTAGAACGCCGTCGAGGCCGACAGGTCACGGACAGGCAGGTTCACGAAAATCATTTTGGGCATCGATTTCGCTTTCTCCAGGGCTGCGCGCTGCGCTATTGTCTTGCTGCAATGTAAGTAGATGCAATGTATCTTGATTGCAAGATACATTTTGCCGAGGGAATATTTGCCATGGATCGCGCCGAGGCCGCAGCTAAGCAATGGGCCCGCGAGCGCCCCGATCTTCCGTCGTTACCTGTTGAAACGGTAGGTCGTCTGCTTGATGCCGCCGCGCGGGTTATCCGCGATCACATGAACCCGTTGCTCCAAGAAGCAGGCCTGAATGTGGGTGAGTTTGATGTGCTCACGCCGCTCAGGCGCGCCGGTGAACCCTATATGCTTTCACCTACTCAGCTCTACGAATCGGCAATGATCTCCTCGGGCGGCATGACCAGCCGCCTGGACCGGCTGGAGCGCGCTGGGCTGGTTGAACGACGCCCCGATCCCAACGACCGGCGCGGCAAGCAAATTGCGCTGACGACCGGCGGCAAGCGCGCGATAGACGATTTGATCGGTCCAATGGTTGCGCTCGAAGAGCAATTAATCTCCGTGCTGACGCCGGCGGAGCAGGAAACTCTTAATGCTCTACTTAAGAAATTGCTCACCGGCCTTTGAATTAGAACTGTTTTGTCGTTCACGGAAACGCCGAACCGATCTATATTTTTTGTTTTGAGGCAATTCCGGGCGGAAAATCGTTTCACACTTTTCCTGGAATTGCTTCAAGTCGTGGTCCAGTCAGCAGTCACCCCTGTCTCTGAATCAACGAGTCCTGACCCTACTTGTCGTTCCAGAATTCGGCCTGGAGTTGCGCCGCTTCATCGGCAAGCAGCGGGCCGACGACTTCGGTCGGACGCTGCCCGGCTTCGAAGACGATCCTGCAGGGCAAGTCGAGTGTGGGGTTCTCGACATGTGCACCCGTCACCCGCTTGAGGTCGTGTTCGCTCTGCCCAAAGACGACCCGTCCGATGCCCGCCCAATAGATTGTCCCGGAGCACATCGCGCAAGGTTCGGCCGACGTGTAGAGTGTGCAGGAGGCCAGCTTTTCGAGACTGACATTCATCCCCGCCCACGAGGCCAGCAGCCTTTCGGCATGAGCCGTGCGGTCGCCGCCGCCGGCTTTGTAAGCGTTGGGCTGCTCGCGCAGCACATTGCCGTCTTTGTCGGCGAGGAGCGAACCAAAGGGATGTTCGCCAGCATCGCGGGCCTTGCGCGCAACTTCGAACGCCTGACGGAGCAGGCGCTCATCATAAGGGCGTTGTGGCATCGGCAGACCCTCCGCCGCTTGACCATAGTGCCGAACGATCCGCCGACACAAGTCGGCGGCCTAAAACGCGCGCGTTCGACCGGCCTCATGCGACGCGCTTTCGGTTCTTGTTTTGATGCATGTCGCTATCGCAAAACCGCTGCACACTTGTGCGCGACATGCATCAGGACTCCTTGCCATTGGGCCGTTGAGCCAGCCAGATACTGCCGATGACGAAAACGACGCCGGCGATCTGAGGCAAGGTCAGCGTCTGATCCAGGAATACCCATCCAAGCAGCACGGCGGTCACCGGGCTGAGGAAAAGCAGCGATGACACCACCGAAGATTCGAGTCGCGCAATGCCCCGGAACCAGAGGACATAAGTCAGCGCCGCACCGATCAGGCCGAGCCACACCAGTCCAAGCAGGTTGGCCGCGGTCGGGAACGGGATGGGTGGTTCGAAAAGCAGGACCACCGGAACGAGAAGGAGACCACCGGCAGTCAGTTGCCATGCCGTAAAGGCGAGCAGCGATGCTGGCGGCTGCCACTTGCGGCTCAACACGCTTCCGAAGGCCATTGAGACCGCCCCGGCGAGGCCGGCGGCAACGCCGACCGCATCGAGCGTCGCGTTCGGGGTCAGCACCAGCGATGCAACACCGGCGATTCCGACAAGGGCGGCGACAATCGCCAACCGGCGGACAGGGCTGGCAAGCAGGGCAGCAGCGAGGAAAATCACAATCAATGGCTGGACCGACAGCACGGTCGCCGCGACCCCGCCCGGAAGCCGGTAGGCGGCGACAAACAACATGCTCAGGAAGATCGAGATGTTGAGGGCTCCGAGGACGAAACTGCGCAGCCACCAGATGCCGGTTGGCAGTTGCCGAACGATCGCCAGCAGCAGCAATCCGGCGGGCAAGGCACGCAGCATTGCGACCGTCATCGGCGAAAAGTTGGGCAGGAACTCGGTGGTGACGATGTAGGTGCTGCCCCATATCGCCGGCGCAATGGCTGTAAGCAACAGATCGAAACGGCGCGTTTTCATAAGATTTCCAGCACTTCGGCAAGAGGGCGGCGGGGCTTTTGCGGCCAGTTTCCGGGCGCGGCGCGGCCGACTGCGATGAGCATCACCGGCACTTCATTGCGCCCAAGGCCAAACTCGCGCGCCACGCCTTCGGCATCGAAGCCGGCCATCGGACCGGAGACGAGCCCCAGCGCTTCGGCCGCGAAAATCAGCGTTGCAGCGCAGAGCGTTGCCGAGCGCACCGCCTCGTCGCGGGCCGCTAGAGGATCGGCATATTGGGCGCGGGCGCCCTCCCGCCAGCCCGAAGCCATATCCGCCGGCATGAAGCCGGCTTCCACGAAAGGACGGAGCCTGGCATTGAGGGCAGCGTGGTCGGGCAGTACGCCGCAGATGACGAAGGTGACCGCTGCTTCCTGCACCTTGGCCTGGCCATGGGCCACGCTGCGCAACCGCGCCTTTGCTTCCGGCGTCCGCACGGCGATGAACCGCCAATTCTGAAGGTTGTAGGCGCTTGGCGCGCGCGTTGCGAGGCGTGCCAGTTCCTCGACCTCGGCATCCGTCAATGCGTGCGAGGCATCGAACCGATTGGCCGACATGCGCCGCTCGATCAGGGAGATTGTGGGGTTGGTCATCATGTCATTCCGAAATTGAGCAAGCCGTTCGGATAGCAGATAGAGAATTTACCAACGAGCGATAATGCGCGATAATTGAAAGACATTGTTTACTAGAAGAGAATTATGACATGGATCGCCTGACTGCGTTGCAGGTTTTCCGCCATGTGGCGGAACTGAACAGCTTTGCCGAAGCCGGACGGCGGCTCGGTCTCTCTCCTCCCGCGGTCAGCAAGAACATCGCCGAATTGGAGGCGCATCTGGGGGTGCGGCTCATCAACCGGACAACGCGGCGCATGGCCCTGACCGAAGAAGGCAGAATCTATCTGGAGCATGTCACGCAGGGGCTCGATGCGCTTGCCAGGGCCGACCAGGTCCTCGGCCCGATCAAGACGGCGCCGAGCGGCACGTTGCGGGTCAGCGCGCCGATGACTGTCACGTTGACGCGGCTTTCGGCTGCCATCCCCGCGTTTCTATCGCGCTATCCCGATTTGAAACTCGATCTGCATCTTGACGACAGGCGCGTCGATATCGTGCGGGAGGGATTTGACCTGGCCATTCGCGGCAGCGACAATCTCGAGGATTCCAGCCTGGTCGCGAGAAAGCTTGCGGTCATGCCGCACGTGCTTTGCGCAGCTCCGTCTTATTTCGAGGAGCATGGCCGGCCCAAGACGCCTGCCGATTTGAAGGCGGCCAATTGCATCCGGTTCAGCCTCTCGGGACACGCGGACATATGGGAATTCCGCAAGGACGGCCGCGTCGAGCGGATCGCCATCGACGGACGATACACGGTCTCGTCAAGCCTTGCCGTGCGCGATGCGCTGCGCGCCGGCTTCGGCGTCAGCCTGATCCCTTATCCCTATGTCGAGAGCGACCTGAAAGCAGGCCGGCTGAAATCGGCTCTGGATGACTGGGAAAAGGTCGAAACCACGCTCTACGCGGTCTATCCGGCACGGCAGCATCTTGCCCCGAAAATCCGCGTCTTCCTTGATTTCCTAATCGAGGAATTCAATCGGAACAAAGAGAAGCTGTTTGTGCCGCTCCGGCGGGAGCGCTCGGCAAAGCGCGGTGTCGGGGAGGGGACTGAGGCGGAAAACCAAACTGAGATATTGCAGTCGATTTCATCTCCTTGACACGCCTCCAAATCCGGACTTTGTGGAGCTATGCAGGACGCGAAGCCGAACAAGGGAAAGACAGCGGCCGAGGCGTTCGCCGAACGCACGAGCGGTATTCGCCGGGCCGATGCGGCGCGCATACCCGGGTCGAGCGTTCACGCGTCGCTGGCCAACGAAATCGGGCTGAGGATCGTGCGCGGCGATTATCCGCCGGGAACCATCCTGCCCAACGAAGCCAAATGGTCCGAGACCTTCGACGTCAGCCGCTCGGCGGTGCGCGAAGCCATCAAAATGCTGATGGCCAAGAGCCTGCTGTCGTCACGTCCCAAAATCGGCAGCTGGGTCGAGCCGAAGGAGCGCTGGAACCTGCTCGATCGCGATGTGCTAGCCTGGTACGCGACCTCGCCGGATCGTGAGGTGTTCCTCAGGACCGTGCAGGAATTCCGCCACATCATCGAGCCGGAGGCCAGCGCCTTTGCCGCCATGCGGCGCACCGACGAGCAGATGGCCGAGATCAGCCAGGCCTGCCGCGAGATGGGCGAGGCGACCAATCTGCAGGAGCGCACGCGCGCCGACACGCGGTTCCACCTCGCCATCCTGCGCGCCTCGGGCAACGATCTGCTGGTGCCGCTCGGCGTGCTGATCGAATCGGCCTTCGATCATCTGTTCGCTTTTACGACGCGGGAACTCGACGATTTGCAGCATGCGCAGAGGCTGCACGAGGCAATCGAGAAGAGCATCCGCCTGCAGCGGCCGGACGCGGCGCGCAATGCGGTGCGCAAGCTGCTTGCCAATACCGACAGCGTCATCAAGTCCAGGTAGCGGCCGTTCGGCTACAGGTTGAGCGCTCAGTCGAAGGGTGCGGTCGCCAGATGCTGCCATGTCAGGCCGAGGAGCAGCTCCTGGTCGCGGGCGGCGTGTTCGGGCGGGTTGACGACGGGGTCGCCATTGACGATGGCCGCCCAGAAGCCACGCATCTCCTCGACGAAGGCTTCTGCGTAGCCGGCCCGCAAATCACGCTTCGACAGTATGTGACCGCCCGAGGTCGTCACCGTCAGCCGGGTCGGATGATGGTTGAGCCAGGGCGAGGGGAATTCGAGCTCGAGGCTGGCATCGTCGAAGAACAGCGTGATCCGTTCCTTGTAGTCGGCAAGCTTGGGCACGGTGAGATGGGTCATGGTCCACAGCGCCTGCCCGTCCAGCAACTTGACGGCGCCCTGGCCGCCGTCGCCATTGGCAAAGATCTGCGCGCCGACGACCTCGCCGTCCGGCACGCCGAGCGCGTCGAGCAGGCCGTGGACGGCGTTGACGTCGTGAATCAAGGCCGAGCTGTAAGCGCCGATAAATCCACGGAAAGCGAGCTTCGTCACGGGGACACCGATGGCGTATTCGACCTGGCGCTTCTGCTTGGCGGCAACAGCGGCGATCAAGTCGTTGGGGATATCGGTGCCGCGCCTGTAGGGCTGGTGGGTGATGAACGGCCAGGCGTCGGGATCGTTCACTTCCACCGAGACCGCGCGCAGCGTGCTTGATGTTCCAGGCAGCGAAGCGAGCGCCAGCCGGTAGCTCGGATCGAAGCGCTTCATATAGCCGACCTGAACGATTTTCCTGGCGGCGTCGCGCGCGGCGATGATCTCGGCGATTTCCGCCAGCGAATAGCAGAGCGGCTTTTCGCAAAAGACATGCAGGCCAACCGCCAGCGCCGCCAGCACCTGTTCGTGATGTAGCGGGTCCGGCGAGCCGATCACCACCGCGTCGAGGCTTTGGTCGAAGAGCTGGTCGATCGTTTCGAAATTGGCAATGCCATGCGTGTCGGTGACGAACTGCCGCGAGATCCTGGAGGGATCGGCGACCCCGACCAGCTCGAACAATTCACTGAGGCGCAGCAGATTGGGAATATGCTCGAGCTGCGAGATCATGCCGGCGCCGACGACCCCGACGCGTATCCTGCTCATTGGATCATTCCCCGCAATGTCCGATTGTCAGCTCAAGGCGCCGCAGGCGGCCGGTTGCCGATCTGGGCGAGCAGGCCGGCAATCTCCGCCTCGACCGCCTTCAGATCCTCGCCGCCCGACATGATCGAGATGACCTCGTCGCGCGAGATCTCCGACTTGGCGTAGGTACCGCGATTGCGGCCGCGGTTGAGCAGGGTGAAGGTGTCGCCGACCGGATAGGCATGGTGGATGTTGTGGCTGATGAAAATGACGGCCAGGCCCCGCATGCGCGCTTCGATGATGAATTTCAGCACCATCGCCGCCTGGTGGACGCCGAGTGCGGAGGTCGGCTCGTCGAGGATCAGCACGCGCGCACCAAAATGCACGGCGCGGGCGATCGCCACTGACTGGCGCTCGCCGCCCGACAGCGTGCCGACGGCTTGCGTCGGATCGCGCACGTCGATGCCGATATCGGCCATCGCCTGCCTGGCGATGGTGTTGGCGCGCTCCTTGTCGATGCGCGAGAAGGGCAGGCTGCTTTTGGTCGGCTCGCGGCCGAGGAAGAAGTTACGGGTGATCGACATCAGCGAGATCATGCCGAGGTCCTGGAACACCGTTGCCACGCCGAGCTCCTGCGCGTCGCGCGGGCTGCGGAAAGTGACCGGCTTGCCGTCGACCAGGATTTCGCCCTTGCTCGGCCGATAGACGCCGGACAGAACCTTGATCAGCGTCGACTTGCCGGCGCCGTTATCGCCGAGCAAGCAGTGGACCTCGCCCGGATAGACCTTGATGTCGATGTTCTGGAGGGCGCGCACCGAGCCGAAATTGACGCTGACGCCGCGCAGTTCCATTGCCGGTTCGGTCATTTGGGCCGGTTCGGTCATTTGGGCCGGTTCGGTCATTTGCCACCTCCGCGGCCGAGCGCCTTCAGCCTGATGTAGTTGTTGACCAGCACGGCCATCAGGATGACGATGCCGAGGAAGACCTTGAACCAGTCGGTGTCGATGCCGGTGTAGAAGATGCCCATCTGCACCAGCCCGAAGATCAGCGCGCCGAACAGCACGCCATAGACGGTGCCGTAGCCGCCGGTGAGCAGCACGCCGCCGATGACGGCGGCGATGATCGCCTCGAATTCCTTGAGCAGGCCGCGCGTGGTGTCGGCGGAGCCCGCCTCCATCACCTGGATGGTGGCAAGCAGCGTCGCCGCGCAGGCGGTGTAGATGAACAGGCTGATCTTGACGCGATCGACCGGCACGCCAACGTTGCGGGCTGCGATCAGGTCGCCGCCAGTGGCGAAGATCCAGTTGCCGTATTTCGTCTGGGTCAGCACGTAGCCGGCCAGCGCCGTCAGGCTGAGCCACCAGACGATCGACATCGGAATGCCGGCGACGAACGGGATGCCGTCGCTGCGGGTGGCGATCCAGCCTTGCGCGCCCATCCAGTGGAACAGGCCGGTGAGCAGATGGCCGTTGAAAATGCCGGCCGTCGCCGGATCCGGTGCGCCCTCGAGTATGTAGGGGATCTGGGTGCGGCCGGTGACGGCGCGGGTGATGCCGATCGACAGTCCGCGCAGGATATAGAGCGTGGCGAGCGTGACGATGAAGGAGGGCAGGCGCGTCTTCACCACGATCAGGCCATTGAGATAGCCGGTGAGGATGGCAACGGCGAAGGCGCAGGCGATGCCGCCCCATAGCGGCAGTCCCCAGTACTTCACCGTCAGCCCGATGACGACACCGGCGAAGCCGACCATGGAGCCGACCGAAAGATCGAACTCGCCGGCGATGATGAGGAGTGCTGCCGCGGTGGCGACGATGCCGAGCTCCGCCGACAGCGTCAGGAAGGTCATTGACCCCTGCAGCGAATAGAGGTTCGCTGCGCCCGGCAGCAGCGCAAAGATGATGATCGTCGCAAGCAGCCCACCGGCGGCACCGGCTTCCGGCCGGCGCAGCCACTGGGTCAGCTTGCCGGTGCTGGCCAACCGTTCGTCGGCGCCGGCGGCGCGCTTCGACGTCATGCCGAAGCGGTCGGTCGCCTTCAGTTCACCCGGAGATATCGCCTTGTCTTCCACGACTGCCACTAGGCTCTCCAATCGCTCAAATCGCAATCTTCGAACGAACGGGAGAGCGCTTGGCGCATTCTCCCGTTCCGTCGGAGCGCTGGTTTAAATTTTGATGCATGTCGTTACCGCAAAACCCCTGCACACTTTTGCGCGACATGCATTAGCGGATGCCCTCTTTGGCGAGCGCCAGGATCGCCTTGGCTTTTTCCGGCGTATCGATGAACAACGGTCCGGTATAGGCGTTGTTCTGCGGCCAGAAGCCGTGCGTCGCCTGCTCGACCAGATAGATCACCGGCAGATAGCCCATCAGATATTGCTGGGCGTCCATGCCGAAGCCCATTTCGCCGGCGACGACAGAGTCGAGAACCTCCGGGCTGATGTCGAAGGTATAGAGCTTGAGCTTGCCGAACAGTTCCTTGTCGCGGAACATCGGGATCAGCGGGTTGGCGGCAGTGGCGCCAAGCGCGAAGACGGCCTGCGTGTCGGGATGTGCCGACAGATAGGCTTCCGTGCGGCGCTGGATGTCCGCGGGATCGGGCGCTACGGCCAGAACCTCGGTGCCGCCGCCGGATGGCTTCAGCCCGTCATTGAGGCCCTGGCAGCGCTGGTCGAGGCTGACATTGCCGACCTCGTGATTGATGCAAACGACCTTCAGCGTGCCTTCCTTGGCCAGCCGCTCGCCGGCCTTCTTGCCGGAATCATATTCGGAAACGGTGCCGACATAGAGCGTCGTGCCGAGCTCGGCGCCTTCCTTTTCGCCGGAATCCAGAACCACCATGGGAATATTGGCGGCAAGCCCGGATTTGACCGATTTGCCGAGTGCATTGGCGTCGGCGATGGAGACGGCGATGCCGTCCGGCTTGGTGGCGATGGCGGCGTCGAGAAGCCGGGCCTGCTCGACCACGTCGAAGATCTGCGGCGCGTAATATTCGACCTTGGCGCCGGTGAGGGCGGCCGCGTCATCGACGCCGCGCTTGACCACCGACCAATAGGGATCGGATGCCGACCCGTGCACCACGAAGGTGATGCGGACGTCCTTCGGATCCTTGAGGCCCGCGGCATACACAATGCCTGTCATCAGGCCCGCCGAGAGGAAGGCGCCCAATGCCGCTTTCAGAAGAGTTTTCATCTTATTCTCCCATTTGTCGTTGCAGTTCCAATCTCTCTTCCAATCCCTCTGGCGCCGTTTTCCGGCCGCGACGATCGGCTCACGTCGCGGATCGGGTGGCCGCTTTGCGGGCCTTTGCCGACGCCAGTCGCTGTTCGCCCGCGTTGCTGCCGCGGGCCGTTGTCGATGATCGCCCGGCCGAGAGCGTGGCGCGAAGCTCCTCGCGCAGGGCCTTCATGCCGATGATGTCGATCGGCTGTGCGGCGAGCCAGTCGCGAAAGCCCTGGTCGCGGAACAGCTCGTACTCTTCGGTGCGGATATAGGCTGAGCGCGGCTCGATCAGCTCGAGTTCACCGGGCGCGTTGCAATGCAGGCAAAAGAAGGTCAGGCTCTCGCGCACACCCTCGATGAGCGCTTTGTAAGCGGGCTCGATCGACCTGGAACGCGGCCGGCCCCAGGTTGTCTGGATCGCGGCGTCGAAAATGGCAAAGCCGCCGGCGCGGGCCAGCGCCACGCCGCGCTGGAACGCCTCCTCGGTAACGCCGACCAGATTGTCGTTGGGGGAATAGGCGGACAGCGTCTTGGTCAGCAGCACGGGCAGTTGATATTCCAGCCCGAGCTTGATGTAGATGTCGCAAAATTCCGGCGACAATGCCGCGCCCATATGCGCGTCGAGATGGGTAACGTCGATGCCGGCGCGATAGGCGGTGTCGATCTGGGCGCGAAGCTCGGCCTCGACCGCCTGCGGCACCGCCTTGCGGCGCGTGGTCGCCACATCGGGCCAGAAGAAGCCGAACTCGTCGGTCAGGCCGGCCGCCCGCGACGGCGCGGTCAAGGGCCGCCATTTGTAATGCTGCTTCTCGCTGTTCAGCGTCAGGTGGACGCCAAGGTCAAGGCTGGGGTTGGCGGCGGCGCCTTCGGCCATTTCGAGGAACCAGGGGCACGGCACCATCACCGCGCCGGAACTGCAGACACCCAGCCCGCTCAATTCGAGGAAGGCGCTGTTGGCGCCGTGGCACATGCCGACATCGTCCTCGTGGAGCACGATCCGTTTGCTGGAGCCGGCGGCGTTCACGAATGGCCGCCTTCCCGCCGGCATACCGGTTTCGAGGGTCTTCCAAAGTGTGTCCCGTATTTCATGGAACCAACCGTTTGCCCAACTGGCCGGAATGGAACGCCGAAACCCGGCTTTCCGACAGGGCCACTTTGGCGAATTCGGATGGATACGATTTGCCTGCCGGCTGAGACACTTAGCTACCGATTTCCCCAATCACGGTTCAAAACCACTCATAGGAACCGTCTTTCCGGGCGCAGATGGCTTGGTCGAATAGCGGCGGAGTGGTTCTTTCAAACTGTGCCGACAAGCCTACAGCTGTCCACACCATCAAGTGACCCAAACTACCAAGTAACTTGGAGGCCTGTCATGTACACCGCCGGCGAAGAGGAAATCGAAGCCATTGCCAGGGTGATCCGCTCTGGCGCGCTGTTTCGTTACGGCAAGGACAGCGAATGCGACCGCTTCGAGGCCCGCTATGCGCAGCATCTTGGCGTCGAGCATTTCGCGCTGGCCGCCAGCGGCACCTATGGGCTCGCCGCCGGCCTGATCGGCCTCGGCATCGGCCCGGGGGACGAAGTGCTGGTGCCGGCGCACACCTATATGGCGACCGCGACCGCGGTGCTTTCGGTCGGGGCCATTCCCGTCATCGTCGACATCGACGAGAGCCTGACCATCGATCCCATCGCCTTGCGGGACGCCATCGGGCCGCGCACCAGGGCGGTCATCCCGGTGCATATGTGGGGCGCGGCCTGCAACATGAATGCGATCATGGACATTGCTGCCAAGCGCGGTCTGCTGGTGCTGGAGGATGTCTGCCAAGGCATCGGCGGCGGCTATGACGGCCGCAAGCTCGGCTCGATCGGCCATGCCGGCGCCTATTCCTTCAACTACTTCAAGAACATGACCTCGGGTGAGGGCGGCGGTATCGCCACCCGCGACCCGAAAGTGGCGGAGCGGGCGCGCTGCGCCATCGACCCTTGCCATTTCTACTGGCAGGGCAGAAGCGACAGCATCAAACCCTTCGCCGGCATCGGCGCGCGTGCTTCCGAACTGATGGGGGCGATGCTCAACGTCCAACTCGACCGGCTGGACGGCATCATCGAGGCGATGCGGGCCGAGAAGAAGACGGTGCTGGCCGGTACCCGCCATCTCGGAAATCTTGGGCTGACGCCGTCGCCGATGAACAGCGCGGACGACGATTGCGCCGCACAGGTGATGTACCTGCTGCCGAGCGAGCAGGCGGCGCAGACTTTTTCAAAGACCATTCCGAGCGTCGTTGCCGGCAAGACCGGCCGTCACAATTTCACCCAGTGGGACCAGGTGCTGATGCATGAAGGCGCGCATCATCCGGCGCTCAATCCTTACGCACTGCCCGAGAACCAGGGCCTGCGGCTGGATTATTCCGACGACCTCGGCAAGCGCTCGCTCGACATCCTCAACCGCACCGTGATGGTCGCCATGAACCCGGCGCACAGCGATACCGACATTCAGGACATGATCCACAACATCGACGCGGCGGCGCGGGTGGCGCTGGAGAATGCTTCGCTCGATGATATCGAATTGCGCAAGGCGGCACCGGTTGATCTGCAGAAGTTCGACAGTGTGAACTAGACCAGTTCCGGCGCGGTTTGCTACCCTGCGGTCGAGTTCCTTGTCCGGTGGCCGGCCGAGGATTCCGGCCGGCATAACCGGCCGCCAAAAAATCCGCAGGCCCGTGTCGGATAGGCCGGGCTCCGCTCGTCCTAGGGGGCATCGATCACCAACACGGAGGATTAACGATATGCCCGGCACCGTACGGCTGCACCGCGTTCTGACAACCAGCCCGGAGAAAGTCTACCGCGCGTTCCTCGAAGCGGATGCACTTGCGAAATGGCTTCCGCCGAACGGCTTCACCTGCACGGTTCATCACTTCGAGGCGAAAGTCGGCGGTACGTTCAAAATGTCCTTCCGCAACTTCACCACCGGCGACAGCCACTCGTTCGGCGGCGAATATGTCGAGCTCGTGCCCAATGAGCAACTGCGCTACACCGACCGGTTCGACGACCCCAACCTGGCCGGCGAGATCGAGGTGACCGTGACATTGAAGAAAGTGTCGGTCGGCACCGAAGTGAATATCACGCAGGCAGGTATTCCAGACGCCATCCCGGTTGAGGCCTGCTATCTCGGCTGGCAGGAGTCGCTGCGAAATCTGGCGAAGCTCGTTGAACCCGAGATCAACCAGTAAGATAAAGCGCTGCCCTGGCGGGTCGGCGTCGCTAACCGGAAACCCAGGGATGACGCCGTTCTTCCCACCCAACATGTGCCGGGGCCGGAAAGGCGGGATCGGCGAAGCAGCCGACCGCGACGGCGATCCATTCAGGCTTTCGCTCGGGCTCCCAGAAGACGCTCGAGCCGCAGCCCGGGCAGAAATGGAAAGTGACGTGGTGGCCGCTCCCAGCTGACCGCCTGTAGGTCCTGGCGTCGCCTCCGGCTTCTACCTTGTCGCGCGCAAAGAAGGCGGCGACGCCGTATGTGCTGCCGGTCCGTTTCTGGCAGTCGAGGCAGTGGCACTGTGCGACCAGCTGTGGCTCTCCGTTACAGGAGATCCTCAGTTGCCCGCAGGCACAGGATGCGGTTCTCATGGCAATCCTCATGGTTCAGATGAATGCGTTGCCCGCCTATACCGGCGGTGGGCATGCTTCTGGTTTTCGGGGAGGTTCGGCCTTGGGAAGCGCGCTTTGCGCGGACGCCGAAAAACAAGGACCGGCGTCCCATATTCCTAATCACTGCGGACGACCGATTCAACCCCGCGGTGAACGAGATGGAGAGCCGGCTCTAGCTTCTATCCAATCTTAGGAACGCGGCGCGCAGCGCCAGCACGGCGCGCAGGATCTGGCGTTCGTCCATCGCCGCATAGCCGAGCAGCAGCCCGTGCTCGGGTTCAGTGGAATGATAGTTGATCGAGATGCCCTGGACATCGAGCCCCTCCTTGACGGCGGCGGCGACCACGTCGCTGTCCTTATAGGGCTTGACGAAGCTCGCCAGCAGCTGCATGCCGGAATCGTTTTCCGTGACGGTCAGCCATTCGGCCAGATGCTCCTGGCACAGCTTGACGAAGTTCACCTGCCGGCGCGCATAGAGCCGGCGCATGCGCTTGAGGTGCGTGGCGAAATAGCCCTGCCTGATGAAGTCGTTGACCGTTGCCTGCAGGATCAGCGGCGCGAACTGGCCGGTGATGCTCACCGCCCGGTCGAACGGAACCGACAATTCGCGCGGCACGATCAGATAGCCGATGCGCAGCGCCGGAATCAGCGTCTTGCCGAAGCTGCCGATATAGACGACGCGGTCGGCATGGTCGAGCCCGCGCAGCGCCGGCACCGGCCGGCCGCGGAACCGGTATTCGCCGTCATAGTCATCCTCGACGATCCAGGCGCCGTTGCGTTCGGCGATGTCGAGCAGTTGCAGCCGCTCCTCGATGCGCATGATGGTGCCGAACGGCCATTGGCAGGATGGCGTCACATAGATTAGCCGCGGCGGCGGCAGCTCCGGATCAGCAAGATGCCAGCCGCGCCGGTCGACCTTCAACGGTGCCAGCTTGGCGCCGCTGGCGAGAAAGGCGCTTTTGGCGCCGAGATAGCCGGGCTCTTCCATCCAGACATGGTCGCCTTCGTCCATCAGCACGCGCGAGACCAGATCGAGCGCTGCCTGCGCACCGGTGACGATGATCACCTGGTCGGCGGTGCAACTGATGCCGCGCGACAGGCCGATGGTCGAGGCAATGGCCTGGCGCAGGCCGGGGTGACCGGCAAAGGAGAGATAACCAAGCAGACTATCGTCGCGGCTGCGTGCATTGCGCACCAGAAGGCTTGACCAGATGGTGAACGGAAACGATGCCGTTTCAGGCACGCCGGGATGGAAATTGATGACACCGGCATTGCGTGGCGGTTGCGGGCCGTTGACGATGGTCTGGCCACGCCGCGACAGCTTTTGCGGCACCGCCAGTCCGGCGCGCAGGGAAGCCATTGGGCGGTTCTGCTGGATCGGCGCCACCCAGGTGCCCGATCCGGCACGCGCCTCGATAAAACCTTCGGCAAGGAGCTGGTCATAGGCGGCGATGACGGTGTTGCGCCCGACCTTCAGATCTTCGGCCAGCGAGCGCGTCGACGGCAGCAGAGTGTTCTGCGGGATCTGGCCGTCAAGGATGAAGCGTCGCAAGGCGCCGTAGATCTGCCGATGCATCGGTTCTTCCGAGGCGCGGTCGACCGACATGATGTCGAGGGAGAGGCGCATGTGGTCGGGCAAGGCACTATCCCCCGACGAACCGGGCGGCGCGGGCGATCTTTTCCTCGTTGAGCCGGCAGACGGTGTCGAGCACCAGCCGCCTGGTTTCGGGACGGATCTCGCGGCTGTTCTTCAGCGCGCGATGCACGGTGGCGGCGCCAAGTTCCGCCTTCTCGGCAATCTCGCGGATGGTGCAAAGCCGTTCTATGCCAAGCGCAGCTTCGAAAGCCATGTCGCTCCTCCTCGGTTGCATCAAGGCACGGCTTCCGGCCGGCCTCAAGCTTGAAAGTCGTGGCTTGAAATCCAGAGCCGGGTTTCTGCGATCCGCACCGCGTAGGGAGCAAGGCGGCGCGGATCGCCGGGCGCTTTCGCGTCGCTAACCCCATCGAGGCGCGCGCCCATTATGTTCCTCCGGCTCGCAATGCGGGCCGGTCAGTTTACCTGCCGCGTCGCCACTTCGAAGCCGGCCTCGCGGGCGGTGGCGAGCAGCGAGAAATGGCCTTTGCTGGCATAGGTCAGCGGATGCGCCTTGGCCGGATCCTGCTCGGCTTCGACAACGAGCCAGCCTTCATAGCCGCGCGCGGCGAGGGGTTTCAGCAATGACAGGAAATCGACCGAGCCGTCGCCGGGCACGGTAAAAATGCCGTCCATTACCGCCGCCATGAAGCTCATGTCCTCGCGGCGTGCCCGTTCCAGCACCGCCCTGCGAACGTCCTTGCAATGGAAATGCACGATACGGTCGAGATGCCGTTGCAGCAGCGATTGCGGGTCGCCGCCCGAAAACAGGCAGTGGCCGGTATCGAACAACAGGCCGACGCTTCGGCCCGTCGCCGCCATCAGCCTGTCGACTTCATCGTCCGTCTCGACGATGGTGCCCATGTGGTGGTGGAAGGCCATGCCGACCCCGAATGCGGCCATGCGGTCGCCGAGGGCGGTCAGTTTCTCGCCATAGGACGGCCAGTCGCCGTCGGCGAGGCGCGGACGCTCGGAGATCGGTGCGAAAATGCCGTCATGGCGACCGCGCGAGGTGTCGGCGTAGACGACGATCCTGGCGCCAAGGTCGCGCAACAGCTGAAGATGTGGGGTGATCGCCGCGAATTCCTCGTCGACCGTGCGGTCGAGAATGCGGCCATCATACCAGCCGGAGACGAGTTCCAGGCCATAGGAAGACAGGAGCGGCCCAAGCACTTCGGCCTGGCGCGGAAATTTGCCGCCGAGTTCGGTGCCGCGGTAGCCGGCCAGCGCGGTTTCCGACAGGCAGGTGTCCAAGGACGTATCCCCGCCAAGCGCCGGAACGTCGTCATTGCTCCAGGTGATGGGATTGATGCCGATCTTGACCGTCATGACGCCAGGCTTTTGCGGGCTTGGGAATACAAGCCGAGCCTGCAAACTGGCGACAAAGAGGCCCTGTCACTAGGTCCAGTTCAGCCGAATCTGGCAGAACCAATTAATGGTGACCGATTCTAGTCTTCCTTTGGGCGGCCAAAAAGGGCGCGCAGTTCGTCCTTTGCGTCCTCCAGCACTTTCTTCTGCGCCGCCGGCAGGTTCTTGCCGGCGCGGTTGATGTAGAAATTCAGCATCGACATGGCGGATTGAAACGGCCCTGCCTTGCGCCGGTCGCTGTGCTCGGCCGAGCGCTTCAACGAGGCGGCGATCTTCTTGGGATCGTGGGATTCGAAGATGTGTTCCTCGAGGTCCAGCGCGTCGCTATGCCCGGTGACGTCGGCGGACCATTTCCGTTGCGCGGTCATGGCAAACTCCTTCACTAGGTCGTTGCCGGGAAAACGCCTTATGGCGCACCCCTGTTCCACTTCGGCCCGAATCCCTGGAGCCACGGATTTGCCTGTCGTGGCGCTGCTCGGCGATGCGAATGCGCCGATAGTGGTCAGAACCGCCGATTCAAGAACTGCGGACAGGAAACGCTCTTGACCCCAATCGTCTCAAGCCAGGCAGGAAGTTCAGGCATCGACAGTGCCTATGCCTGGATACGGCTGGGCATCTCGATGCTGCTGGCAAGGATCGGCGGGGTCGGCATGTGGGCGGTGGTCGTGGTGCTGCCTGCCGTGCAGGCAGAATTCGGCGTCGATCGCGCCGCTGCCTCGATGCCCTACACCGCGACCATGGTCGGCTTTGCCGCCGGTAATGTGCTGTTCGGCCGCGCCATCGACCGCATGGGGTATTGGATCCCGGCGCTGATTGCTGCGATTACACTTGGCGCCGGCTTCCTGCTGGCGTCGCTGACCAGTTCGATCCTGCAGTTCACCCTCGTCCAGGGCCTGTTGATCGGCGTTGGCTCGTCGGCGATCTTCGGGCCGTTGATCGCCGACATCTCGCACTGGTTCAACCGGCGCCGCGGCGTCGCGGTGACGGCTGCGGCATCCGGCAACTATCTCGCCGGAGCGATCTGGCCGACGGCGATGCCCTATGTCATGCAGGCGCAAGGCTGGCGCTTCACCTATGCCGCGATCGGCGTCGTCTGCCTGGTCACCATGGTGCCCTTGATCCTGCTGCTCCGGCGCGGCGCACCGCCCCAGGCGGCTCCGGGATCGCCGGGCAGCCGCGTGGTTCAGCCGATCTCCCTGTCGCCGGCGGCCTTGCAGGCGCTGCTCATCGTGGCCGGGCTCGGCTGCTGCGTGGCGATGTCGATGCCGCAAGTCCATATCGTCGCCTATTGCATTGATCTCGGCTACGGCGTGGCGCATGGCGCCGATATGCTGTCGATCATGCTGGCGGCGGGCGTCGTCAGCCGGCTTGGCTCGGGTTTCCTTGCCGATCGCATCGGCGGTGTGAAAACCCTGCTGATCGGCTCGGTGCTGCAATGCCTGTCGCTGTTGTTCTATATCCCGTTCGACGGGCTTGCCTCGCTTTATGTCGTCTCGCTGGTTTTCGGCCTGTCGCAAGGCGGCATCGTGCCCTGTTATGCGATCATCGTGCGCGAATATATGCCAGCCAAGGAAGCTGGCCAGCGCGTCGGCATCGTCATGATGGCGACCATCTTCGGCATGGCGATCGGCGGCTGGATGTCGGGCTGGATCTACGATCTGACCGGCTCCTATGCCGCCGCGTTCCTCAACGGCATTGCCTGGAACCTGCTGAATATTTTTGCCATGGTGCTGCTGCTGTGGAAGGCCCGGCGCAGCGCTGCTGTGGCGGCCTGAAGCACAGCGGTACGGATACAGTCTCTCCGGCCGTCGCTTGACAACAGCCGAAGGCTGCGCGACGCCAGACAAGGTGTGGCAACGGGCCAGTTTGGCATGGCAGCAGTTTCAAAAACGCTGAACATCGTTTCACGGTCGCGTGTGGGCGGTTGCCCGGCGTCCGGACGAGTACGGTGATCAAGCCGCGCTCACGCCGCGGCGGCGGCCGCCCGACCATCGCCGACGTCGCCCGCAAGGCCGGCGTCGGCGCCATTACCGTATCGCGCGCCCTGCGTGAGCCGGGGCGTGTCTCGGAAGATCTGCGCCGCCAGATCGAGTCGGCCGTGAACGAGCTCGGCTATGTGCCCGACCCGAATGCGCGGGCGCTGGCTTCGGCGCGCGCCGAGGTCTTTGGCGTTCTGGTGCCGTCGCTTACCAACAACGTCTTTGCCGAAGTGGTGCGCGGCATCTACGACAGCCTGTCGGACGGCCCTTTCCGGATTCAGCTCGGCAACACCCACTATTCCGGCCTTGAGGAAGAGCGGCTGCTGCAGGTGTTTGGCCCGCAACGCCCGGCGGCGCTGATCGTGGCCGGCATCGACCAGACGCCGGCCTCGCGAAAACTGCTGGAAACGGCGGGCTGTCCGGTGGTGCAGGTGATGGAGACCGGGCCCGATCCGGTCGACATGATGGTTGGTTTCTCACATTTCGAGGGCGGCAGGGCGGCTGCGGAACATCTGATCGAGGCAGGCTATCGCCGGATAGGCTTCATCGGCGCGCGCATGGATCCGCGCTCGCAGCGGCGCTTGGCCGGCTATCGCGCGGCGATGGAGGCGGCCGGCCTGTTCGATGCGCGGCTTACCACCACCACGCCGGTGCCCTCCAGCGTCACCCTCGGCCGCGAATTGTTCCGCGACGCGCTGGCCAAGGTGCCGAGCCTCGACGGCGTGTTCTGCAACAATGACGATATAGCACTCGGGGTGCTGTTCGAATGCCACCGCGCTTCGATCGCCGTACCGAAGACGATCGGCATCGTCGGCTTCAACGATCTCGACATGATGGAGGTGGCTTTTCCGTCGGTCACCAGCGTTCGGACGTATCGCTACGAGATCGGCCGGCGGGCGGTCGCCATGGCGCTTGCGGCGATCGAAGGCAACAGGCCGGAACAGCGGGTCGTCGACCTCGGCTTCGAACTCAAGCGGCGTGAAAGCACGGCGCGCTGAAGCGCGCTTCAACGCAATGGCGCTTTACACTACGTCATGGTAGCGCTACCAATTATCGCCGGGCGGTACTTCGCTCAGAAGATGGGGGGCTGTTTATTATACATAAGCGACAGCTCATGCTTGTTTATTATGTATAATATGATAGTTTTTGCGGGACTAGCCGGGCAACAAAGGAGGGGATCGGGTCGGCATTCGGCCACCTGAACGCGCGACGGGTACGGCGGGAGGTGCCGGGCCGGAAAAGCGCAAATTCATCGGCGTAACAACAAACAAAACTGCAACTGGGAGGAATATCGATGATCAAGTCACTCGTTGGCGGTATCGTTGCCGCCACTGCTTTCGTCATGCTGAGCTCGTCGGCGATCGCCGATCCTGAAATCGTCAAGGGGCCATCGGCCGAGCCTGACTGCTTCGCGCCCTGGTCGGCCGATACGCAGTTCTTCAAGTTCCCCAAGAAAGACGGCCCGTACCGCATCGCTCTGGCCAACGGCTATATCGCCAACACATGGCGCATCCAGATGGTGCAGACGGCAAAGGCCTATGCAGCGCAGCCGGAGGTCGCGGCCAAGCTCAAGGAATTCAAGGTGGTCTCGACCGGCGAAGACGTGCCGGCCCAGATTTCGGCAATCAACAATTTCATCGATTCCGGCTATGACGCGATTGTCGTCAACGCCCAGAACCCGACCGCATTCGGTCCTGTCATCAAGCGGGCCAAGGAAGCCGGCGTGGTGCTGGTCGCCTTCGACAACATCCTCGACACCAAGGATGCCATCAACGTCAATGTCGACCAGAAAGGCCTTGGCGAATTGTGGGGCAACTGGCTGGTCAAGCACGTGCCGAACGGCGGCAAGGTGCTGGAAGTGCGTGGCGTAGCCGGCACATCCGTCGATACCGACCGTCATAACGGCATCCACGAGGTTCTCGACGCCTCCGGCAAGAAATGGGATGTCACCGAGGTCGTCGGCAAGTGGGATGACGGCGTTGCGCAAAAGGCTACGGCCGATGCTATTGCCACCAACGGCCCCTTCGACGGCATTACCGGACAGGGCGGCGATACCGGCATCGTGCAGGCGATGATCGATGCCAAGCATCCGTTCGTGCCGTTCGGCGGCGAGACGGAGAACGGCTTCCGCAAATTCTGCGCCAAGTTCGCCGCTGATGGCCTGAAATGCTCGTCGGCCGGCACCGGCCCGGCTCAGGTGGCGGTTGCCATCAAGACGGCGATTGCAGCACTTGAAGGGCAGGTCGTGCCGCAATCGATCAAGCTGCCGCTGGCGATCGTCGAGGATCCGAACTTCAAGGAAGGCCAGGACTACTTCCCCGACCAGTCCGACAATTTCTTCGTCGGCAATTCCTTCCCGACCTGCGGCATCAATTTCACGGCGCAGGAAATCATGGGCCAGAGCAAGGAAAACCAGTAAACTCCGACAGCCCGACGCCGCGGGCGATCCCGCGGCGCCGGCGCTCGACATCCTGATTGCCAAGCGCCTGGGGAGGGCCGATGGACGGTGCGGTTCCGCTCTTCCGCATGGAAGGCATATCCAAGCGCTATGGCGGCGTGCGCGCGCTGGAGAAGGCCGAACTGTCGGTCACTCCAGGCAGCATCCACGCCATCCTCGGCGAGAACGGCGCCGGCAAATCGACGCTGATCAAGGTCATGGCGGGGGTCGTCGCGCCCGACGAGGGCCGCATGATGCTGGACGGGAACGAAGTGAGCTTCGCTTCGCCGGCCGCTGCCAACCAGGCCGGCATCGTCTGCATCTTCCAGGAACTGTCGCTCGTCCCCGAACTCAGCGTTGCCGACAACATCGTCATTTCCGATCCGCCGAAGCGTTTCGGCATGATCGACCGCAAGGCGCAGCGCCGCATCGCCGAAGAAGCCCTGGCTCGCGCCGGCGCTTCCGATATCCATCCGCTGGCGCTGGTCAAGGATCTTCCTCTTTCACGAAGGCAGATGGTCGAGATCGCCAAGGCACTGGCGCGCAAGCCACGCATCCTGATCCTCGACGAGGCGACCTCGGCGCTGACCGCGGCCGACGTCGCCAGGGTTTTCGCCGTGTTGAAGCGGCTGCGTTCGGAAGGGCTGGCGCTGCTCTACATCTCGCACCGCATGAACGAGATCGCCGAGCTGGCCGACCAGTGCACGGTGTTCCGCAATGGCCGCAATGTCGCCAGCTACGCGGCCGGCACCAAGAGCGACAACGAGGTCGTCGAACTGATGATCGGGCGCGAATACAGCCACATCTTTCCGCCCAAACCCGCGCGGGCGGCTGCCGCAGCCACGCCGGTTCTAGAGGCGCGCAACCTGTCCTGGACGGATCGGCTGCACGATGTCTCGCTATCGGTCGGGGCGGGCGAGGTGGTCGGGCTCGGCGGCCTCGACGGCCAGGGCCAGCGCGAATTGCTGCTCGCCTTCTTCGGTGTGCTGCGTGGCCTGTCGGGCCAGATCCTGATCGACTGCACGCCGGTGGCGATCGCCAGTCCGGCCGCGGCGCGTGACGACCGGATCGGCATGGCGCTGATCCCGGAGGATCGCAAGACGGAAGGGTTGATGCTGCCGATGACGGTGCGCGAAAATCTCTCCTTCGCCGCCCTCGACCGGTTGTCCAGGGCCGGCATCATCGATCGCGCCGCCGAGCAGCGGCTGATCGACGACATGGTCGGTCTTCTGGCGATCAAGACGGCCGGCCTCGATATTCCGGTCGGCGCGCTATCCGGCGGCAACCAGCAGAAGGTCGTCATCGCCAAATGGCTGATGCGGCAGCCGCGCATCATCCTGCTCAACGACCCGACGCGCGGCATCGATGTCGGCACCAAGCAGGAGCTGTACCAGTTGTTGCGCAAGCTTGCCGACCAGGGTGCGGCGATCCTGTTCTATTCGACCGACTATGACGAGCTGATCGGCTGCTGCGACCGAGTGCTGGTGCTCTATGACGGCGCGGTCAAGCGCGAACTGGTCGGCGCCGAAATCACCGAGAGGGCGCTGATTGCCAGCGCGCTCAACATTCACGAAGAGATGCCAAGGCAAGGAGCGGACGCGTGAAGGATTGGCGCTATTGGCTCGCCGAACAGCGCGGAACGCTGCTGGCGTTCGGCATCTTCGTTGTCATGTTCATCATTTACACCTCGAACCATCCGGCGGGCTTCACCGCCAATGTCGTGCAGACGGCGTCGAACAAGGGCGTGCTGCTCGCCTTCGTTGCGATGGCGCAGACGCTGGTGGTGATCACCGCCGGCATCGACCTCTCCGTCGGCATGATCTTCACCCTGACCAATTGCCTGGCCTCGTGGCTGGTCGTCGGCACCGGCCTCGAGACCGCCTTCGGCGTCATCGCCGTGCTCGGCACCGGGCTGCTGTGCGGGGCAATCAACGGCGCCATCGTCATCTATGGACGCCTGCAGCCGATCGTCGCCACCATTGCCACCGGTGCGGTCTATTTCGGCATCGCCCTGCTGCTTCGGCCGTTTCCGGGCGGCTCGGTCAATGAAGGGCTCGCCGATGCGCTGACCGGGCGCCTGTTTGGTATTGTGCCGGCGAGCCTAGTGACGCTGCTGGCGGTCGTGCTCGTTGTCTGGGTGCCGTTCAGCCGGTCGGTGCTCGGCCGCGCCGCTTATGCAGCCGGCTCCTCGGAGATGGCGGCCTACATGTCCGGCGTGCCGATCCGGCGTGGAAAGTTCGCCGCCTATACGCTTGCCGGGCTGCTTGCCGCGATCGGCGGGCTGTTCCTGACGTTCTTCACCTATACCGGCGATGCGGCCTACGCCAGCGGCAACGCCTATACGCTGTTTTCGATCGCTGCGGTCGTGCTTGGCGGCGTGTCGCTGTTCGGCGGCAAGGGCAGCGCCATCGGCGCGATCTTCGGCGCTCTTGCCTTCCGCACCATCGGCGACCTGCTGTTCGTCTTCGATTTCGATCCGCTCTGGCAGCCTCTATTCCAGGGCGTCATCCTGCTGATCGCGGTCAGCCTCGGCGCCTTCGCCCTGTTTCGGGTCCGCAACCGGCTGGAGTGGTTCCTGTGAGCGAAACGACTGTGAGCGGTCTCGCCGGCCGCATGCCGAAATTCCTCCGCCGCGCCGACCCTGCGGTACTGACGGCGTTCGCCTGTATCGTGCTGCTGCTGTTCCTCGGCAGCCTCTATTCGCGCAGCTTCCTGTCGCCTGAATACCTTTTGCAGCAGCTCAAGGTGGCGTCGTTTCTCGGCGTCATCGCCACCGGCATGATGCTGGTCATCCTGCTCGGCCAGATCGACCTGTCGGTACCCTGGTCGGTGGCGGCCGGCGCGATGATGGCCTGCGCCGCGGCCGCTTATGGGCCGGTCGGTGTGGCGCTTGCCATTCCGTTCGGCATCTTCTGCGGTGTTCTGATCGGCGTCGTCAACGGCATCGGCGTCGCCTATTTGCGCATTCCCTCGATGATCATCACGCTTGCCACCAACGCCGTCGCGCAGGGGCTGATGGTGGTCTACACGGGCGGTTTCTCGCCGCAGGATTCGGCGACCGGTGCGATGCGCTATCTGGCGACCGGCTTTGCTGTTCCTGGCGTGCCTAACGCCGTTCTCATCTGGGCACTGATCGGCGCCGCAATGGTGTTCGTGCTGACCCGCACCGGCTTCGGCCGCACCGTCTATGGCATCGGCAACCGCGAGCGTGCCGCCTATCTTTCCGGCATCGACACAAGGCGCGTGGTGATGATCGCCTTTGCGGTTTCGGGCGGGCTCTCCGCCTTCGGCGGCGTGCTTTTGGCCGGCTATGCCTCCAAGGCGGCACAGTCGATGGGCGACGCCTATCTTCTGCCGTCGATAGCAGCGGTGGTGCTCGGCGGCACCTCGATCCTCGGTGGGCGCGGTTCCTATCTCGGCACCGTCGCTGGCGTGATCCTGATCACGCTTTTGCAATCCATTCTTTCCGTCATGCAGATGCCGGAGGCGGGACGGCAGATCATCTATGGCGTCGTCATCGTCGCCATGCTGCTGCTCTATGGCCGCGCGCCGGCAAGCCGCTGACCTGCATGACCGGGAAGGATGTGGCATATAAGCCGGCGAGCACTGGACGAGCGACACCCGCCATCGTGGTGATGGGCGTTGCCGGCTGCGGCAAGTCGGTCGTCGGTGAAGCGCTTGCAGCGGCATTGGGCGCCCTCTTTATCGAGGGCGACAGGCTGCATCCGCCCGAAAACGTCGCGCGCATGGCGAGCGGGCAGCCGCTTACCGACGTGCTGCGCGAGGGCTGGCTCGACGCGATCGGCCAGCGCATGGCAGCATCGGTCGCAAGCGGGCGAGGTGTCGTCGCCGCCTGCTCGGCGCTGAAGCGCAGTTATCGTGATCGCCTGCGCGGCTTTTGCGCGGATATCGTTTTCGTTTACCTGGAGATCGACCCGGCAACGGCCAAACAGCGCGTAGGCAGTCGCAAGGGTCATTTCATGCCGGCAAGCCTGGTTGACAGCCAGTTCGCCACGCTTGAGGCGCCAGCGGCGGACGAGGCGGCAATGACCTTGGATGGCACGCGTCCGGTCGCCGATACCGTGGCGACCGCCTTGAGCCTGCTCGCGCGCTAGATCTGCGACGTCAGTTCGACCGGGAAATCGTCATTGTCGGCATCGCGCATGGCGGCGAGGCTACGGTTGTCGAGCACCTCGGCGATCGCCTGACGCACCTCCAGCATCATGTGCCGGACCTGGCAGGTCGCCTCGTCGCAATCCTCGCAACGCTGGTATTGCGTGCGGCTGGCGCAGGGGATCGGCGCCAGCGGCCCGTCGAGGACGCGCACGACATGGCCGATCTTGATCTCGGAAGCCGGCCGGGCGAGGCGATAGCCGCCTTCCTTGCCCTTGCGGCTCTGGACGAAGCCGGCGTTGCGCAACTCGCCCAGGATGGCATCGAGGAATTTCTTCGGGATGTTGTTGGCGACCGCGATGTCATTGACGAATGCGAGCTGGCCGACCGGCAGGCCCGACAGATGCACGAGGGCCTTGAGGCCATATTTGCCTTTTTTGGTAAGCATGCCCGAACCAACCCATAAAGCCCCAACCACCCGCATCTGGCGGCTGTTTGTGTGCAAATAATGACGGTTTGGCCGTGCGATGCAGTTCGCTCAGACAGGCCGCCCGACGACATATTGCGCGCAAACGCGTTGATTCTTCGTAACGCTTTGGCGGGCGGGCGGTCCGGAACGTGCGGAAGCTGCAATTTCGGTGGGCAAAATGAAGGAAAGGCCGGCAAGCGCCGGCTTTCAATCGTTGGCGACGTCAGCGGCTGCCGTAAGTCTGGTCGAGCAGGCCGCCCGCTGCAAAATGCTCGGCCTGGACCTTGGCCCAGCCGCCGAAGACCTCCTCCACCGTCAGCAGCCGGACGTCGGGAAACTCAGCCTTGTATTTGGCGGCGACCGCCGGGTCGCGGGCCCGCAAGCCGTTGCGGGCGGCGATGTCCTGGCCCTCCGGCGTATAGAGGAAGTCGAGATAAGTCTTGGCAAGATCGCGCGTGCCATGCTCGTCGGCGACCGTGTCGACGATCGCCACCGGAAATTCCGCCAACAGGCTGACCGAAGGCGTCACCTGCTCGAACTTGTCCTCGCCGTACTCCTTGCGGACGCCGCGCGTTTCCGACTCGAAGGTGATCAGCACGTCGCCGATTTCGCGCTGCACGAAGGTGGTGGTCGCGGCGCGTCCGCCGGTGTCGAAGATCGGCACGTTGTTGAACAGCTTTGTCACAAACTCCTTCACCTTGGCATCGTCGCCCTTGAAGGCTTCCTTGGCGTAGGCGGTGGCCGCGAGATAGGTATAGCGCGCATTGCCGGAGGTTTTCGGATTGGGGAAGATCACCTGGACGTCGTCGCGGACGAGATCGTTCCAATCCTTGATGTGCTTCGGATTGCCGGCGCGCACCAGGAAGGAGGGCAGCGAATAGAAGGGCGAGGCGTTATCCGGAAAGTCCTTCTGCCAGTCGGCGGAGATGAGGCCCTTCTTGACCAGGAAGTCGATGTCGATGACCTGGTTGAACGTGACCACGTCGGCGCCGAGGCCTTCGGCGATGGCGCGCGCCTGCGCCGAGGTTCCGGCATGCGACTGATCGATGGTGACGCCGGGGTGGCCGGCAACGAACGCCTTGTTGACCTGCGCAAACAGTTCGCGACCGACATCGTAAGAGGCGTTCAGCAATCTGTCGGCCGACCAGGCTTGGGAGGATGCGAGGACCAGGCCGGCCAATGTGGCGACGCCAAGCAAAAATCGCTTCATGAAAACAGGGCTCCAATGCGGTACGCTTATTGCCGGACCATAGCGGCAAGGCCTCGTGCGCGACGAGGCACGCAGAGCGGCCCCTCGACGTTATCGCGAGAAAAAGTAGTCCCGCTGTGGGCGATTTCTAGTTTTTTCTTTCAAGCAGAGTCTCAGGACAGCTTGGCAGGGTGCCGATGCCGTCGGCGTGTACGATGGTTCCCGGCCGGCCAACGCGGCGCAATGCGATTGCATCGCCCCGCTGTCTGGCATATACAAATAGTATATACAAGGAGCTGTTGTCATGCCTCAACACCGCCATTCAACAACCCCGCCGAAAGAGGCAAAGCTGTTTCGTAACAATCGCAGCCAGGCGGTGCGCATTCCTGTCGAGTTCGAACTTCCCGGCGAAAAGGTCTTGATCAGCCGTGAAGGCGACCGCCTGATCATCGAGCCGGTCCGCAAGCCTGGCCTCACCGCACTGCTCGCGCAATGGGCGAAAGAGCCACCGCCCGGTGTCGAGGAAGACTTTCCCGATGTCGAGGATATGCCTGTCAAATCCGAGGAATTTTTTTGATGCGGTTCATGCTGGACACGAACATTGTCAGCGACATGATCCGAAATCCGGCCGGGAAAGCCGCAAGCGCTGTCCTGCGCGTGGGAGATGCCGCCGTGTGTACCAGCGTCGTGGTCGCGTCGGAACTGCGATATGGCTGCGTCAAGAACAGATCGGCCAAGTTGCACAAGAAGGTCGAGGAATTGCTGGCTGAGATTCCCGTCTTGCCGCTCGATGTGCCGGTGGATGCCGAGTACGGCGCGATTCGCGCAGAACTGGAAGGCAGGGGCCAGACCATCGGCCAAAACGACCTTTTTATTGCTGCTCACGCCCGTGCGCTGGGAACTACCCTGGTGACGGCCAACACCGGGGAGTTCAACCGGATCAAAGGCCTGAAGGTCGAGAACTGGCTGGTGTAACGCCTGATAGAAGATCAAGCAGCCGGAAAAAGCTTCCAGCGCCGCGGCCGAAAAGCCACGCGACTTTTCTGCGCCGCAGGATGGTCGACGGGCAATTCGATCTCGACCCGCTGGCGCTCGCCGCCGATTTCGAGTTCTACCCTTCGGGTGCCGGCGACGCGGCGGCTGGCGGCGACCGTGCCGGCGATGCATCCGTTGCATTCTTCCACCAGATCGACGTCGTGCGGGCGGAAGAACAGCGTCGCTTCGCCTTGCGGTGCGTGCGGCGCGGAAAGCCCGATCGGCCGGTCGGCGATCCAGACCTGGCCGTCCTCGACCTTGACCGGAATCGAGCTCGATTCGCCGATGAAGCCGTAGACGAAGGGCGAGTTCGGCGTGTCGTAGATCTCGTCGGCGGTGCCGACCTGCTCGATGCGGCCCTGGCTCATCACCACGACGCGGTCGGCAAGCTCCAGCGCCTCTTCCTGGTCATGGGTGACGAAGACCGTGGTGTGGCCGGTGGCGTCGTGGATGTCGCGCAGCCAGCGGCGCAGTTCGCGGCGCACCTGGGCATCGAGCGCGCCGAACGGCTCGTCGAGCAAAAGCACGGCCGGTTCGATCGCCATGGCGCGGGCCAGCGCCACGCGCTGGCGCTGGCCGCCCGAAAGCTGTGCCGGATAGCGTTTTTCCAGACCGGAGAGCTGAACGAGGTTGAGGAGTTCCGAGGCGCGGCGGCGGATTTCCTTTGCCGACGGGCGCGACGGCCCGTGCCGGACCTTGAGTCCGAAGCCGATATTGTCGGCGACCGTCATATGGCGAAACAGCGCATAGTGCTGGAAGACGAAGCCGACATTGCGCTCCTGGATCGACTTTTGCGAGGCATCCTCTTCGCCGAAGAAGATCTTTCCGCGGGTCGGCCGCTCCAATCCGGCAATCAGCCTGAGCAGCGTCGTCTTGCCGGAACCGGACGGTCCCAGCAGAGCGATCAGTTCTCCCGACTTGATGTCGAGCGAAACGTCGCGGAGGGCCGGAAACCGCTCAAACTCCTTGCGCACGTTGGCAACGCGAACTTCCATGCAAATCCCTTTTGTAGTTGATGCATGTCGTTATCCCAAAACCGGTTCCCACTTTTGGGCGACATGCATTTTGTCAGTGTCCGCGCGTCGCGGCGATCTCGGCGCCGTAGCGCATCTCGAGAAGTGTTTTCAAGACCAGCGTGACGAGCGCCAGGCCGGCAAGCAGCGAAGCGACGGCAAAGGCGGCGGCGGCATTGTACTCGTTATAAAGGATTTCGACATGCAGCGGCATGGTGTTGGTCAATCCGCGTATGTGGCCGGACACCACCGAGACCGCGCCGAACTCGCCCATGGCGCGGGCATTGCACAGCAGCACGCCGTAGAGCAATCCCCATTTGACGTTGGGCAACGTCACGTACCAGAACGCCTGCCAGCCATTGGCCCCGAGCGACAGGGCCGCCTCCTCATCGCCATTGCCCTGTTCCTGCATCAGCGGGATCAATTCTCGGGCGACGAAGGGGAAGGTGACGAAGATCGTGGCCAGCACGATGCCTGGCACCGCAAACAGGATGACGATGCCATGCGCCCTGAGCCAGGCGCCGAGCAGGCCTTGCGCGCCGAACAAGAGCACGTAGACAAGCCCCGAAATGACCGGCGAGACGGAAAAGGGCAGGTCGATCAGCGTGGTCAGGAACGCCTTGCCCTTGAATTCGAACTTGGCGATGGCCCAGGCGGCGGAAATGCCGAAGACGATGTTGAGCGGCACCGAGATCGCCGCGACCAGAAGCGTCAGGCGGATCGCCGAGCGCGTATCCGGTTCGCCTAGCGCCTGTGTGTAGGCCTCGATGCCCTTGGCGAAAGCTTCCTTGAAGACGATGATCAGCGGCAAGAGCAGGAAGATGGCAAGGAACGCAAACGTTAGGGCCATCAGCACGGTTCTCGCCGTGCGGCTTTCCGTCACCGCCGGCGACTGGCTTTCATGGTGCGGCGCGTAGGATTTGATCTCCGGGTCAGCCATAGCGCTTGCGGCTCCAGGTCTGCACCAGGTTGATGACCAGCAGCATCACGAAGGACAGCGCCAGCATGATCGCCGCGATCGCGGTCGCCGCCGCATAATTATATTCCTCCAGCCGGATGACGATCAGAAGCGGTGCGATTTCGGATTTATAGGGCAGATTGCCGGCGATGAAGATGACGGAACCGTACTCGCCGACGCCGCGCGCGAAGGCCAGCGCGAAACCGGTGACGATGGCCGGCGCCAGTCCGGGAAGCAGAACGCGGCTGATGATCTGGAAGCGATTGGCGCCGAGCGTGGCGGCCACTTCCTCTACCTCCTTGTCGATCTCCTCCATGATCGGCTGGACGGTGCGTACGACGAAGGGCAGGCCGATGAAGATCAGCGCAATTACGATGCCAAGCGGCGTGTAGGCGACCTTAATGCCGAGCGGCGTCAGAAGGCTTCCGATCCAGCCGTTCGGTGCGTAGAGCGTGGTCAGCGCAATGCCGGCGACCGCTGTCGGCAGCGCGAAGGGCAGGTCGACCATGGCATCGACGATGCGGCGGCCGGGAAAGCTGTAGCGCACCAGTACCCACGCGACGATCGTGCCGAAGACGACGTTGACAGCGGCGGCAATGAAGGCGGTGCCGAAGCTGATCTCAAGCGCGTTGATGGTGCGGCGGTCGGTGACGATCGCCCAAAAGTCGGTCCAGCCGAGCGCCGCCGAGCGCCAGATCAGCCCGGACAGGGGAATGAGGATGATGAGGGTGAGGTAGGCAAGCGAGAAGCCGAGCGTCAATCCGAAACCCGGAATGACGCTCGGCTGTCTGAACCGCCACCCCGCCTTGGCGGGTGCTGTGGTCATGTCGTCCTGATCTAAATGCTACTGGGCCGGCTTGTAGATCTGGTCGAATATACCACCATCGCCGAAATGATAAGGCTGTGCCTTCTTCCAGCCGCCAAAAAGCGGGTCGTCGATGGTGATCAGCTTGATCTCAGGCAGCTTGGCAAGGTCCTCCGCCGGCACCAGGTCGGGTTTCGAAGGGCGATAATGGTTCTTGGCGATGATCGTCTGGCCCTCCTTGGAATAGAGATAGCTCAGATAGGCTTCGGCAACTTTGCGTGTACCTTTGGCGTCGACATTGGCGTCGACCACGGCGACCGGCGGCTCGGCCAGGATCGAGGTCGGCGGGTAGACGATATCGAAATTGTCGGCGCCGAACTCATCGAGCGCCAGATAAGCCTCGTTTTCCCAGGCGAGCAGCACGTCGCCCAGCCCTTTTTGCGCGAAGGTCACGGTGGCGCCGCGCGCACCGGTGTCGAGAACCGGGACATGCGCATAGAGATTGCCGACGAATTCCTTGGTCTTGGCCTCGTCGCCGCCATCCTTGGAGCTGGCATAGGCCCAGGCGGCGAGATAGTTCCAGCGCGCGCCACCGGAGGTCTTGGGATTCGGCGTGATCACCTGGACGTCCTCCTTGACCAGATCGCCCCAGTCATGGATGCCCTTGGGGTTTCCCTTGCGGACGAGAAAGATGATGGTCGAGGTGTAGGGCGCCGAATTGTTTTCGAATTTCGTCCGCCAGTCTGGATTGATCTTCTTCGCTTTCGAAACGATGGCGTTGATATCGCCTTCGAGCGCCAGCGTCACCACGTCGGCGTCGAGGCCGTCGATCACGGCGCGAGCCTGCGCGCCGGATCCGCCATGTGACTGCTGGACGGTGACCGTCTCGCCTGTCTCTGCCTTCCAGTGGGCAATGAAGGCCTCATCGAATTGCTTATAGAGCTCACGCGTCGGATCATAGGACACGTTGAGAATGGTGGTGTCGGCAAACGCGAAACCGAGCGTGCCGAACTGGACGGATGTGGCGACCAGTGCGCCGAGCAGTTTCCTGAAATGAGGTTTGGTCATTTCCGCCTCCGTTGAACTCGCGCCAAATCTACCGAATTGATAGAATTTAGATGCAATCAATGTTGCCTTTTTTGGCTCATTGAAGCAATTTTTCGCCTGGTTTGGGCGATGCGAGGAACTATTTTCCCGCATGGACCATGATCGCGCTCCCGACGCGATTAACTAGAGACGGCCAGCTCTTCGGCAATGGCTGCGTGTCGTCTGAACGAGGTTTCGGCAGCTTATTCGCCGGTAACGGGAAAGTTGAAGCGCTCTCTTGGAAACGGCTCGTTTTCCAGCGTGAAGTGCCACCATTCGCGTGGGTAATTCTTGAAGCCGCCGGCGCGCATCGCCTCGACAAGTCTTTTGCGGTTAGCCGCGGCTTCATCGTCTATCGCTCGGTGAGCCGTTTCGCTCGCCGGATCGAAACAGTCGAAACCGGTGCCGAAATCGAGCGTGTCGGCATCGGTCGCGCCGCAGGCCGGTTTCGGAGCGCTCGTGCGGCCGGCCTGTTTTTTATGGTTGACCCCGGCGATCGCGACATCGACCGTCGATCCGCGCGAATGGGTGGACAGTTCGCCGATATAACCCTTGGCGATGAGATCCTTGCGCTTGACCTTTGGATACCATTGCGGGTCCGGTGGCCCGCCCGTTTTTGTCCATTCACTCATGTCGGAGACAGCCCGCGCAGGGCGGTAGCAGTCGAACACGACCAGCGTCAGCCCTTCGGCAGCAATCGCTTTCTGCACTGCCGAAAGCGCTTGCGCCGCTTGCCTGGTGAGGACGCATACCGGCGCATCGTAGCCGCTTACCTTGCGATGCAGGAAATTTTCGAGGCCGGCATAGCGGATATCCTGCCGGATACTGGGATCGATGTCGGCCAGCCGAACAAAGCCGGCGGGGAGGGTGTCAGCAAAGGCCGAGGAAATACCGGCGGCCGAAAGCAAGGCGTAAAACCCAATCTCCTGAATCACCTGCCGAAATCTATTCAAGGGAAATTTTCACTCGACAAAAACCTTTACGCTAGCCGCGCGTCCCGCCGCGTCGATCACGGTCAGGGTCGAATAGCCGGCGCCGTCCGGCTGCCAGGTTGCGGTGCGCCGCCGGTCGATGCCGACCAGCGGCTTGCCGTTGGCCAGCCAGCGGAATGGTGCGCGGCCGCCCTGCAGCTTGAGGACCAGCGGCGAGGCGTCGGCCGAGGAAGTGCCGAGATCGACGCGGGCGCCGTCGGGCGGAAAGATGATGGTTGGCGCAGGTTCGGTCGGCGTCGCCTGCACCAGCCCATCGGTGCCGGCGCCGAAGCGCGTCAGCGTCACCGGCAGCTCCTCGCGTTTGGGACGCCGGACGCCGGACGGCTGGCTTGGCAGTGGTACGGCGGCCAGGCCGGAACGGACAAAGCCTTCGAACAAGATGGGCGCCGCCGAGATGTAGCCGGACAGGCCGGGCACCGCGCCGGCGTCGGGGCGGCCGACCCATACGCCGAGCACATAGCGGCCGTCAAAGCCGACCGACCAGGCGTCGCGATAGCCGTAGGAGGTGCCGGTCTTGTAAGCGATGCCGCGTTGGGCGGCACCCGGAGGCGGCTTGACGCCTGACAGGATGTCGGTGATCTGCCAGGTCGCCTGTCCGTCGAGGATGGTGGTGGTCGAGCGTTCGGCATTCTCCGGCTCGGTGCCGTCACGCAGCGTGTGTGCCTTGCCGCCATTGGCAAGGCCTGCATAGAGCTGAACCAGGTCGCGCAGTGTCATCCCGACGCCACCGAGGCCGATTGCCAGGCCAGGCGCCTCGTTGACGGGCAGTACAGGGGTCACATCGGCCTGGCGAAAGCGCGCCATCAGCCGGGCCGGGCCGACCGCGTCGAGCACGCGGATCGCCGGAACGTTGAGCGACAATTGCAGCGCCTGCCTGATGCTGACATCGCCCTGATAGCCCATGTCGAAGTTCTTCGGCCGGTAGCCGGAGAAATCGGCTGGGCTGTCCTCGATCAGCATCTCCTGCGCCACCAGGCCTTGTTCGAAGGCGAGACCATAGATGAACGGCTTCAGCGTCGAGCCAGGCGAGCGAACGACTTTGGTCATGTCGATCCAGCCCGAACGAGTGGCATCGAAGAAATCGGCAGAGCCGACCTCGCCAAGGATATCGCCGGTGCGGGCATCGGCCAGCACCATGGCCACCGAGAGGCGAGGGCCGAGCCTGGCGGCTGCATCTTTCGCCACCTCCTCCAGCCCTTCCTGGACACTCTTGCGGATCGTCAGTTGCAGCTTCTGGCCGGGGATGGCCTTGGGCAGCATTGCATAGGCCGCATGGGCAGCGAGCGCCGGCAAAGTGCGCCGCAGCCCCGACACATCGTCGAGCGCGGCACGCGCGGCCTCACGTTCGCCGAGCAGGCCTGCCGAGACCATGCGGGTCAGCACCCTGTCGCGGGCAGCGTGGGCAATCTCGAGATTGCGATCAGGGCGTCGCTTTTCCGGCAATTGCGGCAAGGCGACGAGCAGGGCGGCCTCCGAGACCGTCAGCCGTTTCGGCTCCTTGCCGAAATAGGCGAGCGAAGCGGCGCGCACACTTTCGAGATTGCCGCCATAGGGCGCCAGCGTCAGATAGCGTTCGAGGATCTCGCGCTTGGAAAGCCGCCGTTCGATTTGCAGGGCGCGCAGCATCTGCTTGATCTTCGAGCCGAGGCTGCGGCTGTCGCGTGGCTCGATCAGGCGGGCGAGCTGCATCGAGAGCGTCGAACCGCCGGAGACGATATGGCCGCTGGTCGCGAACTGGCCGGCGGCACGCGCCAGTGCCAGCACGTCGATGCCTTGATGACCCCAGAAACGCTTGTCCTCATAGGTGACCAGCATGTCGACGAACTGCTTGTCGACCTGGTCCAGGCTGGTAGCGAGCCGCCAGTAGCCGTCCGGCGTAGCGAAGGCGCGCAGCAGTTGGCCGTCTCGGTCCTGCACCTCGGTCGAGACCGTCAAAGCAGCCGGCAGCGGCGGCGGAAATGCGCGGTCGAGCTGCCAGAGGGCGATGGCGGTGATTGCAGCGAGACCGGCCAAGGAAATGCCCGTGATGGCCGCTCGGCGCAGGAACTTTCTGGAGAGCATGGCGCCGCCTCTCATCCGCCTGCTGGCACCTTCTCCCCGTTTAGTGATGGGGAGAAGGGGGCTGTCGCGACCCTTGGCGCCTTTTCTGCGGCGTCAAAGTTCGGCGAAAACTTCGGCGCATGGCTCTTCCTCCCCGTCTCTATATGGGAAGAAATGCCCGGCAGGGCAATGAGGGGCAGCGCCATCGCCATATTCCTATCCGCCTTTTTTGCCTTACGGCGCCTTGACCTCCATCATGCCGGTGGCGGTGCGGGCCGAATATTGCGGCCGGTACATGTCCTCGATCGTTGCCGCCGGGTGGGCATAGGTGCCCGGCGTCACCGCGCGCACGACGTAGGCGAGCGTGATGTTGCGGTCGCCGTCGCCGTCGTTGGGATTGAACGCCGCGACGAAACGGTCGTCGCGGAATTCGAGATGGGCGGCATCGGTCTGAGCCAGCCAGGAGAAGTTCGTCAACTGAGCGCTGGAGACCAGGCCCGGATTGTCGATCTCGAAGCCGGCCGGCAGCAGGTCGGTGATCAGCAGCCGCGAAGGCCAGGTGTTCTGCTCGTAAACCTTGAGCACGACGACATAGCGTTCGTTCTGCTTGACCTCCGTCACGTTGGCCTCTGTGCCGTCGAGCTTGTAGTAGGTACGGCTGATGGTAAAGCCCTTGCCGCCGGCCGGCAGAGGCTGGATCGGCGAGGCCACAGTGGTGACGACCGCCTGCAGCGGATTTCTGCCGGTATTAACGATGGTCAGCGGACTGTCGGCCAGGTCGCCACCGGCGATCTGGTCCGAATAGCCGCCGGCATGCGGTGCGCCGTTGACGGTCAGCGCGATCGAATCATTGCCGGCCTTCAGCGCCCGGGCCGCCAGCAGCATCCAGGACTCGTCCTGCGTGCTGGTCCACCTAGCGTCGGCGCGTTCCCTGGTCACCAACTGGATCAGCGCCGGCACGATGGTCGGCACCGGCTTGCTTTCCGCGGCAAGCGCCAGGATCGCCGCGCCGTCACGCAGCGGCGAGCCATAGTCGGATCGGTAATAGTCATATTCGGGTGTCGACTTGGCCAGTTGCAGCGCGGCCTGGAAGGTTGCCTCCGAGCGCTGCGTGTCACCGTAGAGCGCGAGAGACGCCGCCAGCTGGGCGACGGCCATCGGGCTGGTAAAGGCCTCGAGCTGGGTGTCGGCATAATAACGCAGATCGCCGGCCGAGGCCTTCTTGTTGCGGGCAAGCACATAGAGCGCGTAGGCGATCTCGCTGCCACGATCCTGGACGTCCTGATCGTAGCCGATCGCGTTCTGCAGATTGCTCAGCGCCTGGTTCATCGCCAAGGCCGGCACGTCGTACTTCTGCTCGCGCGCCCGGGTCAGGAAATCGGTGACATAGGCGTCGAGCCACAGATCGCCGGAACCCGGACCCCACAGGCCGAAGCTGCCGGCCGATGCCTGGTAGCTCAGCACCTTGTAGATGGCGTCCTGGACGCGGCCATGCAGATCGGGGTCGCTGGCCATGCCGATGCCGGAAGCCATGTCGTTGACGTAGAGAAGCGGCATGGCGCGGCTGGTGGTCTGTTCAGCGCAACCATAGGGATAGCGGTCGAGCGTCATCAGCAGCGACGGCACGTCGAAGGCAGCCGCCTGCGAAACGCCGACGCTGACCGAAGCGCCATCGAGCAGGCTTGCCGCCAGCAGTTCCTTGTCGACGCGCAGCGCGCCGCCATTGCCCTTGAGGTCAACGACCATGCGGGTGGTCACCGGCAGTTGCGCCGGGCGCACCGGCACATAGAGCGTCTGCTCGACGGCGGTGCCGTCGGCATGCGCAAGCCTGATGGTGATCGAGGCGTTGCCTGCGGTCTGCGCAATCAACGGCACGGTCAGTGTCTGCCGCTTGCCTTTGGCGAGCGTCAGCTTTTCAGGCAAGGCGGCATTGCCGGTTGACAGGTCGCCTGTCGTGTTGACGGTCAGCTTGTAGTCCCCTGCGGGGCCGTCGGTGTCGGCGACGTCGAGCCGCATGACGGCGGAATCGCCGGGCGCCAGAAAGCGCGGCAGGCCTGCGGTGATTACCACCGGATCACGCACGATGACGTCGGACTGGGCATGGCCAACCGCTTCCTTGGTCCAGGCGACGGCCATGACGCGCACGGTGCCGTTGAACTGCGGAATGTCGAAGTCGATCTGCGCCTTGCCGTCGGCGTCAAGCTGGACCGGGCCGGAGAAGAAGGCGACCAGCTTTTCGGTCGGCGGACTGCCTTGCGATTGCATGTTGGCGCCGTCGCCGCCGGTGCGCAGCTTACCGGTTGTGCCCAGCGAGCCGTCGATCAGCCGGCCATAGATGTCGCGAACCTCGAGACCGAGCATGCGCTGCCCGAAGAACCAGTTCTCCGGATCCGGTACCTTGTAGTTGGTCAGGTTGAGGATGCCGACGTCGACGGCCGCGACCATGACATAGGCGTTGGTGCCGGGCTGCACGCCGGCAACGGCGACCGGGATCGACAGCTGCTGGCGCGGCATGGTCTTGCCCGGCGTCGCCAAGCTGACCGCAAGCTTCCGCGAGCCGGGATCGAGCTTCAGCCATTTGACGCCGATGGCGCGCGCCGGCATGCGTGTCTCTTGCGCATCGCCCGGCCTGAATAGCGTTGCCGTGACGTAGGCGCCGGCGCCCCAGTCGTCGCCGACCGGGATGTCGACAGTGCTGCCGCCGGCCGGCACGCTGGCGGTGACGGTCTTCAGGAGCTTGTCGGCGCCGATGGTGACGAGCAACTCGCCGGCAAAGTGCGGCGACACTTTGAGCTTGGCCACTTCACCCGCCGCATAGGTATCCTTGTCGAGGGCGATCTCGAGGCCGTCGGGCGTTTCGGTGGTGGTGGAACTGACATACCAGCCGGCGTCGAACTCATAGCTGGTGGCCGGGCCTTCCGGATCCGCTGTCTCGATCTCGAGCCGGTAGCGGCCCCAGTCGACCGGCAGCGACACCGTAGCCTCGCCATCGGCGCTCAGGTCGACCTGGCCGTTGGCCACCGCCTTGGTGAAGGTGACCGGCTCATAGTTCCAGGAGTTGCTCGAGCGATACCACTGGTAGCTGCGCTCGACCTTGACCAACGACCACTGTGCGCCCTTCAGCGCCTCACGCTTGCCGTCTGGGTCGACGGCGACCAGGCTGAACTTGGCCGTGCCGCCTTGCGGCACCTCGTCTCCGTCGAAATCCGGGCGGATGCCGATCATGTGGCCCTGCGGGCGGATGCCGATATTCAGCGAGCGCTCGACGGCACGGCCGCCGGTTTCACGCATCCTGACCGTGATCTTGGCATCGACCAGCTTGGTGGTGGATGGCAATTGATCGACGGAGACCGGGAAGGTCGCCTTGCCGTCCTCGCCGACCACCGGCAGGCCAGTGAAGGGCGTCACTGTCGGTTCAGCCGACTGTTCGTCGGCGAGACCGAAGGAATAGCCTTTGAAGCGGTCCCAATCGCGGGCGGTCGACAGCGTCAATTCGCCTTCGAGCGCGAGGCCCGCGGCCGGCGCGCCGTAGAGAAAGCGGCCGTCGACGGTAATGTTGGCGGTCTCGCCCTGGGCGATCTCCTGCTTGTCGGAGGACAGGTCGAACTCGATGCGGTCCGGTACGAAGTCCTCGACCAGGAACATCTGGCTGGCAACCGCCGCCTGCTTGGGATCGGTATGGATCGCCACCGTCCAGGTGCCGCGCATGGCGTTGGGTTCCAGCGGCAGATCGACCGCGTGACCACCGGCCGACGCGCCGTCGCTGACGATGCGGCGGTCCTCGACGCCGTCGGGCCGCGAGAAGATGAAGGTCAGCGGCAGGTTCTCGACCGCCTTGGCGGCACTGTCGCGGGCAAGAGCCGCGACATGGACATCTTCGCCGGCGCGGTAGATGCCGCGCTCGGTCCAGGCATAGACGTCGAGCGCGCCAGGTGCCGGCCGTCCGGCGACGCCACGGTCGGACAGGTCGAAGCCGGCGCGGCCCATATCGAGGAAGACGAAATCGTCGTCGCCCTGTTTGGCCATCAGCACGGCCGGCGCCATGCCGCTGTCGCCGCGCGTCAGGCCGGGATTGAACACCGCCCGCCCTTCCGCGTCGGTGGTCGCGGTGCCGAGGATTTCATTGTTCCTGGCCAGCAGCGTCAGCTCGGCGCCGGCAATCGGCTTGGCGGTTGCGAGCGAACGCGCAAAGACGTTCAGTCCATCCTGTCCGGTATAGGTCGACAGGCCGATATCGGAGACGACGAACCATTGCGTGGCGTGCGAATCATAGTCGTCGCTGCGATCGTCGACGGCTTGTGCGGTCAGCACATAGACGCCGGGCTTGCGCTTCGGCAACGCCTCATCGATTGGGAAGGAGGTGGTGACTTCCTTGTTGAGGTCGTTGGCGATGTCGAGCTGGCCCTGCCAGACCGGCTCGCCCATCTGTTCGGAGATGTTCGAAATGTCGTAGCCGTCAAGCTGGCGCAGGAACTGATATCCCGACAGAAGTTGGGCCAGCGAGCGGTCGCCGATGCGGAAGAGCTTCATTTCGGCGGCATTTATGTTGACGGTGACGACCGGTATGCCGCGGCGTGCGCCGGCGGGCAGCACGAAGCTGTCGCCGGTGAAGCGGGCCGAAGGCGCGCGGTCCTGCACATATATCGATAGAACCACCGGTGCCGCGGTGACCTCGCCAATGGCGGCCGGCAGGCCGGCGCGGAAGGTCACGTCATAATGTTGGCCGTGCTCGAGCCCTTCGACGCAGATCTGCTTGTCCTTGGCTTCGACGCCCTTGGGAGCGGCGTTGTCGACAGTAACGAACTGCGAGTAGTCGACGCCGGTCTTGACCAGCTCCTCGGAGAACTGCGCGCAGATGCGTGGCGCGCTGGTGTCGGCATCGACGGTATGATCGATGACGCGGAAGCCCTTGCGGGCCTTGAGATCCTGGTAGGCGGCCCTGACTGCCGGCGAATTGACGAGAGCGAGGCTCGCCTCGTAGGCCTGCAGGGCCGGCCTGTAGAGATCGCGGCGATCAAGGCCGTCCCCGAGCAGCGCCAGCACGTCGGCGCGCGTCCTGGTGGTGCGCAGCAATTTGTAGGCATTGAAGGCGGCGGAAGTGGCGTTCGCCGGCAGCGTCGACGGCTCCGAACTGTTGGCGGTCGGATGGACGGCAAGCGTTTCGCGCGCCAGCTCGAGCCAGAGCTGGCCGTCATCAGGCAACGCCGAAACCGCCGCCTCGTATTTGTGCATGGCCGCGCGATGATCGCCCGTCAGCGCCGACTGTTCGGCGGCGGCCCTCAGCGCCGTCAGCCCCTCGGTCGGCTTGGTGTAGGTCGGGCCAGTGAGCTTGTTGCGGTATTGCTGGGCCTGGTCTGCCATCCAGTTCGGGAAGAAGGCGAGTTCGGGTGGCGCGCCGATGTCGGGATCGCCATCGATGTTGACGACCTTGCCGGCGACGGCGCCGCTGAAGGGTTTCAACGAGTTGTAATCGGATTTAAGAAAGCACCATTTGGCCTTGAGGTTGTAGGTGAAGGCGCGGCAGGCCGGGTCGCCGAGGCAGGTGGTCTTGCACTGGTCGAGGCTGACATTCTGGTCGGATCTGAGATCGAAACCGAAATAGTCGGAATTGTCCGATGTCACCACCCGCCGGGCTTCGGCCGCTTGCGCGACACCGCTCCAGGCAAAAAAGAGAAGGAAAAGAATCGATAGACCACGAGCCGCGCGCATTGCCATAAACCCCTCCAGACAAGTGCTGACGTCCAGAAATCTTCAAGCTTCAGTGGCGCTTGTCAACATCAGGACGCGGCAGGATCCGCCTGCCAACGGTTTGCTTTCCGGCCGATGACCGGTAGTAGCTCCATAGGACAGGGGATCACGCTTTCTTGCGGCGACGCAGAAGGTGTGAGTTCCAAGCCCTGTCTATTTCAGCAATTGGATTGTGGCCCCTTTACGAGTGCTTCAGAACTTCATTCCAATTTTAGGTTTGCGAGCTAGGCTAGGAGCGTAATGCCGGCGTATGAAAGGCAGATGTCGGGAGGAACCGCGCAACGGCGCGCGCTTTCGCGCGCCCTGCTTTTCGCCTTGCTGTGCTCGGCGGTACTTATTGTCGAGACCGGAAATGCGGCAGCCTTCGAGATTTTCGGCATCAAGCTATGGGGATCGTCGAAGGACGAAGATGCCGACATCGTTGACCCGCTGCGTTATGCCGTGACGATCGAGACGCCCGACGCCGACAAGGATCTCGCCGAGAAGCTCGAAAACGCCTCGGCGCTGAAAGCCGACGAGGAACACCCGGTATCAGGTTCGCTGGGTCTTTTGGCCAAGGCGCGCAGCGACCGTGAGCAACTTGTCGCCGCGCTCTACGCGGACGCCCGCTACGAGGGGGTCGTCACCATCACTATTCAGGGCAAGCCGCTCGACGATCTGCCGCCCGATGCCGAGTTTTCCGGCCCGCAGCCGATTCCGGTGGTGATAAGCATAGCGGCCGGGCCGAAATTCACGCTTGGCAACATCAGACTGAAAGGCGATGCAGCGGGGCTGGCAAGTGCCGATTTCGGTCTGATCGCCGGCGGTGACGCCAGTTCGGGCGCCGTGCTCAAGGCCGAGGCGGCGATCGTGCGGGCACTCAAGCAAGAAGGCAGGCCGCTGGCCAAGGTGACGGGCCGCGAGATCGTCGCCGAGCACACCGGTTCGACGCTCGACGTGACGCTCACCGTCGCGGCCGGCCCGGTCGCCGGCTATGGCGACACCACTGTCGAGGGTACCGAAAAGGTCGACCGCGACTTCACCGAATATATGACCGGTCTGAAGCGTGGCCGCCAGTATTCGCCCGATGAGATCGACGATGCACGCGACCGGCTGCTCGGCCTCGAGGTCTTCAACAGCGTGACGGTGAAGGAAGCCGACGCCCTCGACGCCGAGGGCAATGTCCCGATCGGTGTCCAGGTCAGCGAACGCAAGCCGCGCTATTTCGGCATTGGCGGCAGCTTCTCAAACACCGAAGGGCTGGGCCTCGAAGGCTATTGGGGGCATCGCAATCTGTTTGGCCGCGCCGAAAAGCTGCGCATCGACGGCAAGATCAGCGGCATCGGCAGCAACGACTTGACCCAGCTCAATTACAATGCCGGCGTCATGTTCGAAAAGCCGGGCGTGGTCGGGCCGGCGTCGAAATTCATTGCCAGCGTCAATGCTGTGCTGGAGCACCCCGACGCCTATGACCATTTCTCGGTCAAGGGCAGTACCGGCCTATCCTACGAACTCGACAAGAAGCAGACGGTTTCCGCGCAAGTCGCGCTGGATTATTCGAGGATCCACGACGCTTTCGGCAAGCACACCTATCTGATCGCCAGCATTCCACTGCAATATGTCTACGACAATCGCGACAGCAAGCTCAATCCGACCCGGGGCTTCAGGGTGCTGGCCTATGCCGAGCCGAGCTACGACATTTTGAGCGGGGCTGCCTTCGTCAAGCTGAAGGGCGAGGGGTCGGCCTACCAGTCGCTCGATTCGGCCTCGAAATTCGTTTTCGCCGAACGTGTCGCCATCGGCTCTATCATCGGCGCCAGTCTTCAAGATGTTCCGGCAGATCGCCGCTTCTACTCAGGCGGCGGCGGTTCGGTGCGCGGCTATGCTTATCAAGGCATCGGCCCGAAGGACAGCAATGGAGAGCCGATCGGAGGGCTTTCCTTCTTCGAGACCTCGGTCGAGATGCGCATCGCCGTCACCGACAAGATCGGCGTTGTGCCGTTCGTCGATGCCGGCACGGTGTCGACGAGGCAGGTTCCCGATTTTTCGGACATGAAGGTCGGCGCGGGTG
This sequence comes from Mesorhizobium sp. M0208, assembly GCF_040322015.1. NCBI lineage: Bacteria > Pseudomonadati > Pseudomonadota > Alphaproteobacteria > Hyphomicrobiales > Phyllobacteriaceae > Mesorhizobium > Mesorhizobium sp. M0208. The sequence continues at coordinate 104,061 of NZ_JAMYSP010000004.1, forward strand.
TAGGCTTGCGCTATCTGACGGCGTTCGGGCCGCTCCGCATCGACGCGGCAGTGCCGCTCAACCGCGGCCCCGACGATCCTCATTTCGGCATTTATGCCGGCATCGGCCAGGCATTCTGATGGCAATATTCAGGCGCATCCTTCGTATCCTTTTCTACACGCTGCTCATCGTCGTGGCAGCGGCGGTGGGGGCGCTCGTCGTGCTGACCAAGACCGAGCGCGGCCGCGAAAACCTTGCCGGCATCATCTCGACCATGGCCTCGACCAGTGATCGCAAGGTCACTGTCGTCGGCATCGACGGTATCTGGTCGGGCGCGCTGAGGGTCGATCATGTCGTTCTGGAGGATCGCGAAGGCGCCTGGATGGTGGCGCGCAAGGTGGCCGTCGACTGGTCGCCGCTGGCACTCCTGTCGAAGAGCTTCAGCGCCGATCGCATTGGGGCCGAGCGTATCGAGTTGGCAAGGCTGCCGATGGCCAATACACAGCCGCGCCAAAGCGGGGCGACCACGCTGCCGGTTTCCATCGATGTCAAGCAGCTCGACCTTCCCGAAATCGCACTCGGGCAGGCTCTGGCCGGCAGCGGTGTTGCCGAGCTCGCAGCCAAGGGAGCGCTCAAGGCGGATGCCTCGCCGTTGGCTATCGAGACCAATCTCAACATCGTTCGCCATGACGGCAAGCAAGGCACGGTCGACGCCAAAGCCCAATTCGCGCCGGCCGACAACAAGCTCGACCTCGACTTGAGGGCATCCGAGCCGGCCGGCGGCATCATCGCCAACCTGCTCAAGCTGCCGGGCGCGCCGCCGGTCGAGATTGTCGTTTCCGGCACCGGACCGCTCGCCAACTGGAATGGCATCGGGACCTTTGTCGTCGATCGCCGGATCGTCACCCAGCTTACCGGTCGTCATCAGCTCACGAACAAGGGTCATTATGTCGAGGCCAAGGGTGACGGCGAGTTCGAGCGCTTCCTGCCCGAAAATCTGAAGCCGCTGTTTGCCGGCAAGACCAGCTTCGACCTCGCCGGCACAGCGACCGCGGCCGGCGGCGTCGACGTGGAGCGCGCCAATATCGACAGCGATGCCGTGCACGCGACGGCCGCCGGCACTGTCGATCCGAACGGTGCCAGCGATCTTTCCGTTAAGCTCGCCGCAAAGGGGCCGCCGATCGTGCTTAGTCTCGGCAGCGAGGCGCAGCCGATAACCGTGGCGATCAAGGACGCCACGGCCCGCGCTTTCGGCGATGGCAAGGCGCCGATGGTCGATATCGGCGCGTCGCTGGTCTCGGTGGTGGCGGGCGGCACGCGGGTGGACGACCTGATCGGGCAAGTGCATTCGGATGGTTTCGACATCCAGAACCGTAGCGGGCCTGTCACCATCAAGCTGACGGCGGCCGGCCTGAACACCGACGTTGCGACGTTGGCGCCGCTGATAACGGGCAGGGTCAGCGCCGGTCTCGCCGGCTCCGTCAGCAAGGACCAGGTCGTCGTCGACCAAGGCACGCTGCGCAGCGACGCGCTCAATGCGTCCGTAACGGCCACCGTGGTGCTGGCCGATCTGTCGATGACGCTCAAGATGAATGCCGACGCGGCTTCGACGGCGCTGCCGCCGCAGATCAGTTCGGTTCTCGGCCAGCGCGTGCAGTTTTCCGCAACCGCGACCCGCGACCCGGACGGTGCGTTTGCCGCCAATGCACTGCAGCTCACCTCCGGCACGCTCAACGCCAGCGGCACCGCCAGCGCGCAGGGCACCGATATCCGAGCCGATATCAAAGGAACGCTCGGCGACGTGTCGGTGCTGTCGCCGCTGGTTGGCGCGAAGGTCGGCGGCGCAGTCGATTTCGCGCTGACCGCAAGCGGTGCGCGCACCGCGCCGGACTTCTCGGTTTCGGCCAGCAGCGACAGCCTGACGGCGTCCGGCCATGCGGTGAAGCAGATCAAGCTGAGCGCGCGCGGCAAGGCCGATATCGCCAGTCCCGCCGCCGATGTCTCGCTGACCGGCTCGGTCGACGACCAGCCGCTCGACCTCAAGGCATCGCTGGTCACGACCGACGGAAAGCGCTCCATCAATGGACTTGCCGTCTCGCTGGCCGACAACAAGGTCTCCGGCGACCTCGGGCTCGACGACAACCTGCTGCCGCTCGGCACGTTGGCCCTCGATGCCGCCGATATTGCCCCGCTGGCCAGACTTGCCGGCCAAACGCTAGCCGGCGACGTGCGTGGCACGATCCGCTTCGCCAACGACAATGGAGCACCGACGGTCGCGATCGATGCGACGAGCACCGCGATTTCGCGCGGCGAACTGGCGGCCAAGACAATCGCCGTCAACGCGCTGGTCGCCAATTATCTCAAAGCCCCGGCGATCGCCGGCAAAGTCAAGGCCGACATGATCACTTCCGGAACCACGGTGATCAGCGGCATCGATGTCGACCTGAAGCGCAACGGCGACTGGACCGGCTTTAGCGGCGGCGCCACGGTCGCCGGCATTCCGGCCAGCGCGGCCGGGCGGGTCAGGATCGCGAACGGCATCACCAGCATCGAGCTTGCCTCGGGCGAGGCAATCATCCGCGGCATCAAGGCAGCGATCGCACAGCCGTCGGCGCTGACAATCGCCAATGGCATGGTGAGCATTGAGAACCTGGCGCTCGGTGTCGGCGGCGGTTCGGTTGCCGTGTCGGGTACGGCTGGCCAGACGCTCGATCTCGCTGCCACCTTGTCGGCGGTGCCGGCAGCGCTTGCCAATGATTTTTCACCGGGTCTCGATGCCGTGGGCGCGCTCAGCGGCACCGCGCAGGTCACGGGATCGTCGGCTGCCCCCGACGTCCGTTTCAACGCCCGGCTCAGCGGCGCCGAAACCAACCAGACCCGGCGGGCCGGGCTCGGGCCGCTCGATCTCGATGCGGCAGGCCGCTTCTCCTCGGTCAGCGGCCTGGCCATCGAGCAGGCGACGCTTGCCGGCGAGAAAATCTCCGGCAAGGCAGCCGGCACCATCAATCCGAACGGCGCCAGCGATTTCTCGCTCGACCTCGCCTCGACCGGTCCGAGCCTGCCGCTGTCGTTCGGCAGCAAGGCAAGTCCGATCAAGCTCGAGCTGCAGGCGATATCGCTAAAGGCGGCCGGGCAGGGCACGCAGCCGAAGCTCGACATCTCCGCGACGCTGCCATCGGCCGCCACCAATCTGGCTAAGGTCGAGGGCATCACGCTGGCGCTGCACTCCGATCGCTTCGACGTGAAAGCCCGGAGCGGGCCGATCTCCGGCACCGTGACCGCTGAAAAAATCGGCATCGACAATCCGACAGTCGCACCGCTGATCGCCGGCAAGGTCACTGCCAAACTCGCCGGCAGCCTTGCCGCCGACGCTGTCATCATCGATAGCGGCACAGTGACCAGCGACGCGTTGAACAGCGGCTTCAACGGGCGGGTCTCGCTGGCCGACGGCGCCATCGATCTAAATCTCAAGGCGGATGCCGCGTCGGCGGCGCTGCCGGCGGCGGTACGTGGCGTGCTCGCCGCGCGAACACAACTCAGTGCCGCGCTGAAGCGAGACGCCAACGGCAATGTCACCGCCAACGCCGTCAGGCTGTCGTCCGGTTCGCTAACGGCAGACGGGCAGGCGAGCCTTGCCGCCAACAAGCTCAGCGCCGACGTCAAAGGCGCGCTGGGCGACGTCTCGCTGGTATCCAAGGACGCCAAAGGCGCCATCTCTTTCGCGCTGAATGCGCAAGGCGCCAGCACTGCGCCGGATCTGTCCCTGACTGTCAACAGCGACAGGCTTTCGGTCGCGGCGCGCGAGATCACTGGCCTGAAGCTCACTGCCACCGGCAAGGCTGATGCCGCCAACCCGGCTGCGAATGTGCAACTCACCGGAAACGTCGCGGGTCAACCGCTGCAGGGCAGCGCCGTGCTGGCGACATCGGACGGCAAACGCGCCATCAATGGGCTTTTGCTGTCGCTGGGCAAGAACCGTATTTCCGGCGACCTGGCGCTCGACGATGCCTTCGTCCCGGTCGGCACGGTAGCGCTCGACCTGCCCGATATCGGTCCGCTTGCTGCCCTGGCACTGGAAAAGGCCGACGGCGATGTGCGCGGCACGATCGCCTTCTCCAAGGCGGGCGCCGTGCCGCAGGTCGCCGTCAAGGCGATGACGGGCTCGATCTCGCGCGGCGATGTCTCGGCCAAGGCCGTGAGCATCGATGCGCTGATCGCCAACTATCTGGCGGCACCGGTGATCTCGGGCAAAATCCGTGCCGACAGCGTGACCTCCGGCGGCACGGTTATCCGTGGCGTCGACGTCGATCTCAAGCGCGACGGCGAATGGACCGGTTTTTCCGGTGGCGCCACCGTCAAGGATATTCCGCTGAAAGCCGGTGGGCGGGTCAAGGCGGTCAACGGCACGACGACGGTCGAACTTGCCTCCGGCGAGGCGACCATCCGCGGCATCAAGGCGGCTATCGCCCAGGCCTCGACCATCAACATCGCCAATGGAGTGCCCAGCCTCGACAGGCTGGTGCTCAACCTCGGCGGCGGCACGGCGACGGTCACGGGCAAAGCTGGGCAGGCGCTCGACCTCAACGCGACGCTGGCCCGCGTCCCGATCTCGATAGCCAACAGTTTTTCGCCGGGCCTCGATGCCGCCGGTTCCATCTCGGGCACGGTGAAGGTGACGGGTGCGCCGGCCAATCCGGCCGTTGCTTTCAAGATCGATGCAGCAGGCGTTCAGACGTCGCAGACCCGTGGTGCAGGCTTCGGCGCCATGGGCGTTTTATCCTCAGGTACGTATTCGGGCAACAGACTGACCTTCGACGCCAACATGAGCGATGCCGCCGGCCTCGGTCTCAAGGGCGGCGGCACGATGACGACATCAGGCGCGCCCACCCTTGATCTCAACTTTTCCGGCAAGGTGCCGTTCGCATTCCTCACCAGGACACTCGCCGCGCAAGGCTTGTCCCTGAGCGGCACGGCCGACGTCGATATACAGGTACGCGGCCCGGCGACGTCGCCGGTGATCTCAGGCACGGTCCGCACGTCAGGCGCCCGCCTGCTCGACGCGCGTTCGGGGCTTGCGATCAACGACATCACTGCCGATGTCGCCGTCGGTGGCGGCGTGGCAAGGATCAATCGACTGACCGGCACGCTGTCGACGCGCGGCAGCCTTTCGGCCAGCGGCACCGTCGGCATCGATCCGGCTAAGGGTTTTCCGGCCGATCTGTCGATCAAGCTTGTCGACGGCCGCTATACCGACGGCAAGGTAGTCACCGCCAATCTTGGCGGCGACCTGACCGTTAAGGGGCCGCTCACCTCCGCGCCGATGATTTCCGGTACCGTCAACCTGGCCAAGACCGTCATCACCGTACCCGAAAAACTGCCCGGCTCGCTGGCCGAGCTCAACGTCAAGCACAAGAATGCGCCGGCCGCCGTGCGTGCGCAGGACAAGGCGTTGCGCCCGGCCGCTGCAAGCAGCGGTGGCGGCGGCAGCGGCCTCATTCTCGACGTCACGGTCAATGCGCCGAGCCAGATCTTCATCCAGGGCAGGGGCGTCGACGCCGAACTCGGCGGGTCGTTGCGGCTGACCGGCCCGGCATCGTCACCCCAGGCGGTCGGCACCTTCACCTTGCGGCGCGGTCGGCTGACGATCCTTGCCAAGCGGCTGACCTTCACCGAAGGCACGGTCGGCTTTTCCGGCTCTCTGGTGCCCTACCTCAATCTCACGGCGCAATCGAAGACGACCAGCGCCACCGTGACCATCGTGGTGTCGGGCGAGGCGACCAACCCGAAATTCACCTTCTCCTCGGTACCGGCGCTGCCGGAGGACGAGGTGCTGGCGCAGCTGATCTTCGGCCGTTCGATGTCGAACCTGTCGCCGCTGCAGATCGCTCAGCTTGCCGAGGCTGCCGGACAACTGGCCGGCATCGGCGGCTCGACCTCCCTGCTGCAGAACCTGCGCAGCGCGATCGGCGTCGACGACCTCGACGTGATCACCGACGAAGAGGGCGGCACCGCCGTCTCGGCGGGCAAGTATCTCAACGACCGCACCTACGTGACGATCCAGAAGGGCGACAGGCCGGGCTCGGGCAAGGCAACCGTCGATCTCGACGTTGGGCGCGGCGTCAAGCTGCGTGGTGAGGCAACCGACGCCGGCGAAGCCAAAGGCGGTGTTTTCTACGAACGGGAATATTGAAACCGGCCGTTCGCGCAGAACAGCTGGTTGCCCGATGAACGAGCGGCGCAGCAGCAAATGTCCCGGTTTAATTGCCCGTGGAGATTTCGGGCGAAATCCCTGGCGCACTAGCAAATTTGCGCCAAGACTGTCGTTAACGCGCGAACCGGCCTGCTTCCAAAGTTGCACATTCCTTGGCATGTTCCCAATCCGTGCCGTCTTTGACATCATGGCGCGGATGCGGAATGTTAAAAGGCAGAAAGCCAACAATGGGAGTTAGTCATGACGATCTACAAGAGTAACGGCGACCGCGTTCCCGATCACATCCTGGCCATGGCCGAAGACGCCAAGGCAGGCAAGATGGATCGTCGCGAATTTCTGGCTCTCGCCAGCGTCTTCGGAGCCTCGACGGCGATGGCCTATGGCATGCTTGGCCTTGCAGACCCGACGCCGGCCAAAGCGGAAGAGGTCCAGGGCAAGAAAGGCGGCGTGTTGAAGGTCGCGCAATGGATCAAGGATCCGAAGGATCCGCGCAAGGCCGACTGGTCGGAAATCGCCAATGCCGAGCGCCAGGCGCTCGAGCCGCTGGTCAAATATACCACCGAATACACATTCCGCCCCTATCTGCTGGAGAGCTGGGACGTGAATGACGACGCTACCGAATACACGCTGCATGTGCGCAAAGGCGTCACCTGGAACAACGGCGATCCGTTCACCGCAGACGACGTCATCTTCAACCTCAAGCGTTGGGCCGACAAGAAGGCCGAAGGCAATTCCATGCCGGGTCGCCTCGGTTCGCTGGTCAAGGACGACAAACTGGATGAGAGCGCGGTGACCAAGGTCGACGACCACACGATCAAGCTGACGCTCAGCAAGCCGGATATCGCCCTCATTCCCAACGTGTGCGACTATCCCGGCCTCATCGTCCACAAGACGTTCGATGAAAAAGGCGGCGACTTCAAGTCCTGCCCGATCGGCACTGGGCCGTTCGAGCTGGTCTCCTACGATGTCGGCCAGAAAGTGGTCTACAAGCGCCGCGAAGATAACAAATGGTGGGATGGTGAGGTCTTCCTCGACGGCATCGAGTTCGTCGACTACGGCACCGATCCGGCGGCCATGGTCAGCGCCTTCGAAGCAGGCGAGGTACACACCAATTTCGAGACGTCGGCCGACTATGTGTCGATCCTCGACGGCATGGACCTGGTGAAGTCGGAGATCGTCACCGCCTCGACGATCGTCTGCCGCACCAATGTGACCAACAAGCCTTATGGCGACCAGAAGGTTCGCAACGCCCTGCAGCTCGCGGTCGACAACAATGTCGTCCTCCAGCTCGGCTACGGCAATGCCGGCACGGTTGCCGAAAACCACCATGTCGCCCCGATCCATCCGGAATACTACGAACTGCCGAAGATTGCTCGCGACCCGGCCAAGGCGAAGGCGCTGATGGCGGAAGCCGGCCAGGCCGATTTCGAGCACGAGCTGATCACGGTCGACGAGGACTGGCACAAGAATACAGGCGATGCGATCGCCGCGCAGATGCGGGACGCCGGCATCAAGGTGAAGCGTACGGTGCTGCCGGGTTCGACCTTCTGGAACGACTGGACGAAGTATCCGCTGTCGATGACCAACTGGAACATGCGGCCGCTCGGCGTCCAGGTTCTGGCGATCGGCTACCGCACAGGTGAAGCCTGGAACGAGACGGCCTGGTCGAATCCGGAGTGGGATGCCAAGCTCAACGCTGCGCTCGCAGTCGCCGACGCCGCCAAGCGCAAGGAAATGATGAAGGATATCGAGCAGATCCTGCAGGATTCCGGCATTATCATCCAGCCTTATTGGCGCAAGCTCTACAGCCATTCGGTCAAGGCGGTGCAGAACTACAAGATGCACCCGACCTTCGAGCGCGACTATGGCAAGGTCTGGCTCGAGCAGGCCTGACCGGACGATCCGGAAAGGGGCGTCTCGCCCCTTTCCGTCGCTCTTTGCATGATCCATGGACCGGAAGTCGGCGCAGCAAAAAGTTGCGGACTCTTCGGCCGGGGTCTGCAATAAAAGGGTATTGCATCTGGGACTGGTCTGAAGGCTTGTTCTGCCGCTGGCGGCAGGGCGGCTTGCAAACCGGTTCCAACCCCCAACCCGACCGGCAGGGGACCGCCATGCTTTCTTTCGTTATCAGGCGTCTCGGCACCATGGCATTGACGATGCTGTGCCTGACGATGATCGTCTTCTTCCTGGTCAATCTCGGGCCCAATCTGAAGAAGCTGGCGATCAGCCAGACCGAAATGCACACATCCGCCGAGCAACTTGAGGCCTGGCTGGTCAACCATGGCTATCGGCAGAATTTCTTTGTCCGCTACGGCCAATGGCTGGGCATCATGCCAAAGCAGCCGGTGACCGACCCGGCGACCGGCAAGCCCGCACAGCGTTTCTCCTTCTGCAACGATCCGGTCGTGCCGACATTCTCCGGCATCCTGCAAGGCGATTTCGGATGCTCGACCAAGTTCAAGACGACGGTCGCTTCGAAACTCTTTCCGGCGCTCAGCGCCACCGGCATCCTGATGCTCTGCGTGCTGGCCGTAATGGTGCCGATCTCGCTTTTGATCGGCATTCTCGCCGGCATGCGCGAGGGCTCACGCACCGACCGTACATTGTCGGTGGCTTCGATCGCCTCGACGGCGACGCCCGAATACGTTTCGGGCGTCATCTTCACCGTGATCTTCGCCTCCTGGCTCGGCGTGCTGAACGGTTCGGCGGCCTCGGCCAGCCAGGGCATCACCTTCTACAATTTCACCTTGCCGGTAATGACGCTGGCGATCTACGGCATCGGCTACATCGCCCGCATGACCCGCGCCTCGATGGTGGAGGTGATGACACAGCAATATATCCGAACCGCCCGGCTGAAGGGCCTCTCCTTCGGCAGCGTGGTGATAAAGCACGCTCTGCGCAACGCGCTGATCGCACCGTTCACGGTCATCATGCTGCAGTTTCCCTGGCTGCTCACCGGTGTCGTTATCGTCGAGGTGATGTTCCGATACCAGGGTTTCGGCTACACGCTGGTCGAGGCTGCCGGCAACAACGACATCGATCTTCTGCTCGGCTGCTCGCTGGTCTCGGTGTTTATCGTCTTGATCACACAGCTCATCTCCGATGTCGGCTACGCGTTCCTCAATCCGCGCATCAGAGTTCAATAGGAGACCGGGCGGATGCAGGTCGAATATCTCAGCGCCCTCAACGTCGTACTCGGCGTGCTTGCCCGCTTCTGGCCGGTCTGGATCGCTCTTGCCCTGGTGATGGGAGCGAGCTTCGGCTACAAGAAGAAACTAGGCCTTTACGGCCAGCTTTTCGACAGCGGCGTCGGCATCGTCGGCGTCGGCATCTGCCTGTTCTGGCTGTTTACGGCGATCTTCGCGTCGACCATCTCGCCCTTCGATCCGCTTGCCCAGGTGCCGATCATGAAGGACGCGCTGCCGGGCGCGATCGAGCCGGCGTCGAAACTTGTATACTATTTCGGCGGCGACAAGCTCGCCCGCGACGTGTTCTCCCGCATGGTCTATGGCAGTCAGATCGTGCTGATCATCGCGCCGGCGGCGACCGGTTTTGCGCTGATGGTCGGTATTACGCTCGGCCTGCCGGCCGGCTATTATGGCGGCAGGATCGATACGGTGCTGTCCTTCCTCGCAAACCTTGTGCTGGCCTTCCCGGTGATCTTGCTGTTCTACCTGCTGGTGACGCCGGGCATCATGGACACGCCGATCCCCTACGCGATGGCAGGGCTGTTCTTCCTGTTTCCGATCATCTTCTTCAGTGTGTTGTTCTGGACGCGCTACAAGAACCGTCCCGACCGCCTCTATATCCTGCTTGGCCTGACGTTGGTGCTTGGCGGCTGGATCTATGCCGGCCTTGTCTTCGATGCCGATCCGTTCAAAATCATCCACATCGATCCCAACCAGCTCAACATCTTCGTGGCGGTGGTGTTCGCCTCCAGCCCGGGCGTGTTCCGCATCGTGCGCGGCCTGGTCATGGACATCAAAACGCGCGACTATGTTGCGGCGGCTCAAACGCGCGGTGAATCGCCCTGGTACATCATGCTGTGGGAGATATTGCCCAATGCGCGCGGGCCGCTGATCGTCGACGCCTGCCTGCGCATCGGCTACACTACGATCCTGCTCGGCACGCTCGGCTATTTCGGGCTGGGACTAGCGCCGGAAAGCCCGGACTGGGGCACGGCGATCAAGGATGCAAGCCGGCTGCTGCGCTCCTTCATCCACCCGGCGCTGCCGCCGACGATCGCGTTGATGTCGTTCGTGCTCGGCCTCAACCTCCTGGCGGATTCGCTGCGCGAACAGTCTATGAAAGATTGATGCCGGGAAAGATTGACGCCGGGAAGACCGATGCCGGGTTCGGCCCGACGTGCCTGAAGAACAAGGATTGGAGCGACCCATGAATGAGGCAGTTCGAAATCCCGCCAAGCCGACCAGTGGGCCGACCAATGAGCCGATCATCGAGATCGAGAACCTGTCGATCTCCTTCTTCACCCGTAAGGGCGAGATCCCGGCGGTCATGGATTTTTCCTGCACCGTCATGCCCGGCGAGGCAATGGGCATTGTCGGCGAATCCGGTTGCGGCAAGTCGACCGTGTCGCTCGGCATCATGCGCGACCTCTCCAACATCGGAAAGATCGTCGGCGGAAAGATCAAGTTCCAGGGCAAGGACATGGGAGAACTGTCCGATGAGGAACTGCGCGCCATCCGCGGCAACAAGATCGCGATGATCTACCAGGAGCCGATGGCCAGTCTGAACCCGGCAATGAAGGTCGGCCAGCAGCTGATGGAAGTGCCACTGATCCACGACAAGGTGTCGAAGGACGAAGCTTATAAACGCGCCTTGGAAATGGTGCGCGCGGTGAAGCTGCCGGATCCCGAACGCATGATGCGTTCCTATCCGCACCAGCTTTCGGGCGGCCAGCAGCAGCGCATCGTCATTGCCATGGCGCTGCTGTCGAAGCCGGCGCTGCTCCTGCTCGACGAGCCGACGACAGCGCTCGACGTGACGGTGGAAGCCGGCATCGTCGACCTGGTCAAGGGGCTGGGCGAGAAGTTCGGCACCTCGATGATCTTCGTGTCGCACAATCTCGGGCTGATCCTGGAGACCTGCGACCGCATTACGGTGATGTATTCGGGCGAAGCGGTGGAGACCGGCAAGATCAAGGACGTCTTCGACCGGATGCGCCATCCCTACACGCAAGGCCTGTTCCGCTCGATCCCGCTGCCCGGCGCCGACAAGAATTCGCGGCCGCTGATCTCGATCCCGGGGCAGTTGCCGCTGCCGCACGAGCGGCCGAAGGGCTGCAATTTCGGCCCGCGCTGCCACCATTTCGTCGAGGGCGTCTGCAACGCCGCCGAAATTCCGATGATCGCGGTCGAAGGCCATGACGGGCATTTCTCGCGCTGCGTGCGCTTCAACGAGATCGACTGGGAGGCGCTGCCGCCCGGCGCCAAGAAGGTCAACGAGCGCGTGGTGCCCGGTGCGCCGGTGCTCCAGATCGAAGACCTCAGGAAGTATTACAAGGTCGGCGGCAGCGAAGTGTTCGGCTCGAGCGAGGGCCGCGTCGTCAAGGCCAACGAGACGATCTCCTTCATGGCCCGCGAATCCGAGACCGTCGCTATCGTCGGCGAATCCGGCTGCGGAAAATCGACCCTGGCCAAGGTGCTGCTCGGCCTCGAAACGGCAAGCTCCGGCCGCGTTAAGCTCGGCAACAAGGAGATCCAGTCGACCGGGATCGAGAAGCGCAGCGTCGACACGGTGTCGTCGATCCAGATGGTGTTCCAAAATCCGTTCGACACGCTCAATCCCAGCCATTCGGTCGGTTCGCAGATCATCCGTACGCTGGAAAAGTTCAATGTCGGCAACACGGTGGCCGACCGCCGCAAGCGGATGCTGGAGTTGCTCGACCTGGTGAAGCTGCCGAGGGCGTTCGAGTCGCGCAAGCCGCGCCAGCTTTCAGGTGGCCAGAAACAGCGCATTGGCGTGGCGCGGGCTTTTGCAGGCGACGCCAAGGTGGTGGTGGCCGACGAGCCGGTCTCGGCATTGGATGTGTCAGTGCAAGCGGCGGTGACCGAGCTGCTGATGGATATCCAGCGCAAGAACAAGACGACGATGCTGTTCATCAGCCACGATCTGTCGGTGGTGCGCTACATCGCCGACCGCGTCGTCGTCATGTATCTCGGCTATATCGTCGAGCAAGGCACGACCGACCAGATCTTTTCGCCGCCCTATCACCCCTACACCGAGGCGCTGCTGTCGGCGATCCCGATCGCCGACACCAGCGTGGTGAAAAGGCACATCGTGCTTGAAGGCGACATTCCGTCGGCAATGAACCCGCCCTCGGGCTGTCCGTTCCAGACGCGCTGCGGCTATAAGAAGCTGGTGCCGGACAATCTTTGCGAAACCAAGGTGCCGCCGGTCAAGCATCTCGGCGACGGCCATATGAGCCTGTGCTGGCTGGCCGACGACGTGCTGGCGAAAATGGAGCCGGTGATCAAATTCGACAAGGAGCACGCCGCGAATGAGGGCGTGCCGGACGATGCGTCGCACGGTACTGGTCCGGGCTTTGCCGGTGATCCGCCCAAGCGTCCACACGGCAAGACCGGCAGCGCGGAAGCTGATGCCGAGGGCGAGGTAGCGGAGAATGGAGAAGCGGTCGCCAAAGCCCGCCGTCATGAGGTTCGCGACGAGGTTTCAGAGACCGGCGGCACCTCAAGCTCTGCCGATAGCGCGTCGGCACCAATCATGCCGCCGACAGTCGGCGACGGCCGCCAGGCGGACGACGCCACGCGCAAGCCACGCAAACCCAAGGGCGGCTGAGAGCCGTTAGTAGGCTAGGGCGCGCATTGCCGTAGCTGAGCGGCGTAGTCCTGCGCCATCTGCTCCGTGGCGTGCGCATAGCGCTGCACGTCGGCGTCGCCGCGACTGCCGCGCTTGTAGGCATTCCAGCCGAGATAGTAGGCGAGATACAGATTGTATGTGTCGTTGCGGGCGACGCCGAGCGTGTCGGCGGTCTTGGAATGATACCAGCCGACAAAATCCACGGCATCGGCAAACCTGGTGCGGCGCGCCGCCCAGCTGCCGGTCTCGTTCTGGTATTGCGCCCAGGTCCCGTCGAGTGCCTGCGAGAAGCCGGTGGCGCTGGAGATATGTTTCCAGGGAATGAAGCCCAGCAGCTTGGTGCGCGGCGGCCTGGCATTGCTCTTGAAGCCGGACTCCTTGCGCACCGTCGCCATCAGCACGGGAACCGGCACACCGTACTTCTGCTCGGTGCGTTGTGCCGCCGCCTGCCAATTGTCGAACCAGCCGTCATTCTGGTCGAAAACGGCGCACACATCGTTGATGTGGTTCGGCGGCGTCGCGCAGGCCGAAAGCGCCAGCGGCACGGCAATCGCTACAATTTTACTAAAACTCGACCTACGCATTGGAAAAGCATTAGGCCGAAAACATAAAAGGAATCTTGCTGTCTTCCTTAACGGCTCATCGGCCGCTTTGGCCGACACTGAACAGGTATAAATATTCCGACGTTTGCTGTCGCTTTTACCGACGTGAAATTCTCACAATGGCGCCTTGGCTAAAATCACGCCCGCAGGTGGCGGATTCTTGACAGCCCGATGCTCATGCCGGCGCTTTGATGCGCCGCATGAGCGAACCAAGACGCAAGCGCGGCGCCGAGCGAACCAGCAACAGGGGACCGACCGCCATCCCACAACTGCCGCTCAGGCGGGTGACAAACCCTTATCCGCCGATGGCGATGCTCTCGGCCGACCAGATCGAGGCGATCCATGAAGCCTCTATGCATATTTTGGAGAATTTCGGCATCGAGGTGATGAGCCTGCGGGCACTGTGGCTATTCGAGAAGGCCGGGGCCAAGGTCGATCATGCCTCGATGAACGTCCGCATCGATCGCGGCATGATCGAGGAAGCGCTGAAGACGACGCAGTCCAGCTATACGCTTACGCCGCGCAATCCCGCCCATGCCGTCCACCTCGGCGGCAATACCATCAACTTCACGCTTGTCGCCGGGCCGCCGAATGTGCACGACATGGAGCGCGGCCGCCGTGCCGGCAATTTGCGCGATTATTCCGATCTCGTCCGGCTGGCGCAGCATTTCAACTGCATCCACATGCTAGGCAACCAGGTCTGCGCGCCGGTGGAATTGCCGGCGAATTCCCGTCACCTCGACACCTATTTCGCCAATCTGACACTGACCGACAAAAGCTTTCACGTCTCGGCCATCGGTCGCGGCAGGGCGCTCGACGGCATCGAAATGATGGCAATCGCGCGCGGACTGACGCCTGACGGGATGCGCGACGATCCCGGCGTCACCACGATCATTTCGGTCAACTCGCCGCGCCGCTTCGACGAGATGATGGCCGAGGGGCTGATGACAATGGCCGAGTTCGGCCAGTCGGTGGCGGTAACGCCATTCACACTGATGGGGGCGATGAGCCCGGTGACGCTTGCCGGCGCGCTCGCCCAGCAGAATGCCGAGGCGCTGTTCGGCGTGGTGCTGACGCAGCTCGTCCGCCCCGGCGCGCCGGTGATGTATGGCGCCTTCACCTCCAATGTCGATATGAAATCGGGAGCGCCGGCTTTTGGCACGCCTGAAAACACCAAGGCGAATATAGCGTCCGGACAGTTGGCGCGGCGCTACAAGCTGCCTTACCGCACGACGCCGGGCTCGGCTTCCAATGCCGCCGACGCGCAAGGCGCCTATGAGACGCTGATGGCGCTGTGGGGCGCGGTGCTCGGCCACGGCAACCTCATTTACCACGCCGCCGGCTGGCAGGAGGGCGGGCTGACTGCGTCGTTCGAAAAGTTCATCATCGACGTCGAGATGATCCAGCACATGATGGAGTTTTTGCGCCCGATCGAAGTCAACGAGGCCGAGCTCGCCGTCGAAGCTCTGGGTGCGGTACCGACCGGCGGCCACTTCTTCGGCGAGCCGCACACGTTGGAGCGCTACGCCACGGCCTTCTACCAGCCTATGCTGTCCAACTGGCAAAATTTCGAGGCCTGGCAGGAGGCTGGCGGGCTCGATGCCACGGCGCGGGCGACGAGGCTTTGGAAGAAGGCGCTGGAGGACTATGTCGAGCCGGTGATGGAAATCTCCAGGCGCGAAGCGCTGGAGGCATACGTGGCCAAGCGCAAGGAAGCGATCGGGCAAAGCGAGCCGTGATGATCGAAGGCTCGCGCTCGTGGGGCTCCTCCCCGAATTCATCGTTTCCATCCAACTCGTTGACGTCAGAGAGAATCCCATGAAATCGCATGCAAAGGTCGTGGTTATCGGTGGTGGCGTCGTCGGGTGCTCCGTGCTGTTCCATCTGGCCCGGCACGGCTGGACCGACATCGTGCTTCTGGAGCGCGATGAATTGACCTCCGGCTCGACCTGGCACGCCGCCGGCGGCATGCACACCATCAATGGCGATCCCAATGTCGCCAAGCTGCAGAAATACACAATCTCGCTCTACAAGGAGATCGAGGAACTGTCCGGCCAGGCGACCGGCGTGCATTTGACTGGCGGCGTCTTGCTGGCAGCGACGGAGGCGCGGCTCGACTGGCTGCGCGGCGTCGTCGCCAAGGGCCGCTATCTCGGCATCGAGCTCGAGGAGATATCGCCTGACGAGGCGGCCGAGCTGATGCCGTTGCTCGATCCCAAGCAGTTCGTCGGTGCCGTGCGCAACAAGGAGGACGGTCATCTCGATCCGTCCGGCGTTACCCATGCCTACGCCAAGGCGGCGAGGAAGCTTGGTGCCGAGGTCGAGCGTTTCACCAAGGTCGAGGACATTGTGCGGCGCGCCGACGGGTTGTGGCGTGTCATCACCAACAAGGGTGAGGTGGTGGCCGAGCATGTGGTCAACGCGGGCGGCCTGTGGGCGCGCGAGGTCGGCCGCATGGTCGGGCTGGAGCTGCCGGTGCTGGCGATGGAGCACATGTACCTGATCACCGAGGACATGCCGGAAGTCGCCGCCTGGAACCAGAAGACCGGTACCGAGATCATCCATGCAGTCGATTTCGACGGGGAGCTCTATCTGCGTCAGGAGCGCGGCGGCATGCTCATGGGCACTTACGAAAAGGCCAACAAGCCATGGTCCGAGTTCCAGACGCCATGGAATTTCGGCCACGAACTGCTCGAACCCGACATCGACCGCATCGCACCGTCGCTGGAGGTTGGCTTCCGGCATTTCCCGGCATTCCAGAACACCGGCATCAAGCAGATCATCAACGGACCCTTCACCTTCGCGCCGGACGGCAATCCGCTGGTCGGGCCGGTGCGCGGCCTGCCGGGGTTCTGGGTGGCCTGTGGTGTCATGGCGGGGTTCTCGCAGGGCGGCGGCGTCGGCCTGGCGCTGTCGAACTGGATGATCGAGGGCGATCCCGGCGCCGACATCTGGGCGATGGATGTGTCGCGCTACGGCGACTGGGCGACGATGGCCTATACCAACGCCAAGGTGCGCGAGAATTATTCGCGGCGGTTTTCGATCCGCTTCCCGAACGAGGAGTTGCCGGCTGGGCGACCGCTCAAGACGACGCCGGTCTATGATCTGCTGTCGGCCGAGGGCGCGCAATGGGGCGTCGCCTATGGGCTGGAAGTGCCGCTGTGGTATGCGCCCGAAGGGGTCAAGGACGAATTCTCCTGGCGCCGCTCGAGCGACTTCGAGCATGTCGCGAAAGAAGTGGAGACAGTTCGGCAACGCGTTGGTCTGTCGGAAATCTCGTCATTCGCCAAATACAGAGTCACCGGTTTGGGCGCAGCAACCTGGCTCGACAGTATGCTCGCGTGCAAATTGCCAAGGCCCGGCCGCATGACGCTAGCGCCGATGCTGAAGGAAGACGGCAGGTTGATCGGCGATTTCACGCTGGCCAACCTCGGCGGTCCAAATTCTGCAAGTAAGGATTGGTTCCTGGCCGGCAGCGGTGTCGCCGAGCAGTACCACATGCGCTGGTTCGAAGCGCATCTGCCGAAGGACGGCTCTGTTAGCATCGAGGCGCTGGGAGCAAAACTCACCGGCCTGTCGATCGCCGGGCCGACCGCGCGGAACCTTCTTGAAAAGGTCACACGGTCGGACGTGTCGAATACGGCCTTTCCGTTCATGGCCATCAGCAAAATGGACGTCGGCATGGCGCCATGCCTGGTCGGGCGGGTCAGCTACACCGGCGATCTCGGCTACGAAATCTGGGTCGCGCCGGAATATCAGCGCGCCGCCTATCAGACGCTGATGGCCGCGGGGGAGGAATTCGGCATCGGCCTGTTCGGCTCGCGCGCGCTCAACGCATTACGACTTGAGAAGAATTACGGCTCATGGGCGCGCGAATACCGGCCGATCTATGGACCGTTGGAAGCCGGGCTCGACCGCTTCGTCGCCTACGGCAAGCAAGCCGATTTCATCGGCAAGCAAGCGGCGTTGGCCGAGCGCAAGCAAGGCGGCAGACTGCGGCTGCGGGCCTTTGTCGTCGATACTGTCGATGCCGACGTCATCGGCGACGAGCCAATCTGGTACGGCGGTGCCGTGCGCGGTTGGGTCACGTCGGGCGGCTACGCGCATCATTCGAAAAAGTCCGTCGCCATCGGCTATGTGCCGAAAGAGATTGCCGACGAAGCCGACGGCTTCGAGATTGAGCTTCTGGGCAAACGCCACGCTGCGCGCATGCAGCCGATCCCGCTGTTCGACGCGAATTTCGAGCGGATGCGTGGGTGACGTTTCAGGCACCGCGGCGGTTGTCCAGCGCCAGGGCGCCGGCGCCGGCAAACACCAGATAGAGGAAGATGAAGCAGAACGAGATCGCCGAATCGCCGCCATTGTTGACCGGGAAGAAACCCTGCGGCATGTGCGCCATGAAATAGGCGATCGCCATTTCGCCGCAGAGAAGGAACGCCACCGGCCTGGTCAAAAGCCCCAATGCCAGCAGGATGCCACCGGCGAATTCAAGTAGGGCAGCGGTCAGCGTCAGCCCGGTCAGAGCGCCCGCGTGATCGCTGACGGGAAAATTGAACAGTTTCTGGGTACCATGCTCGATGAACTGCAGCGCCGTCATGATGCGCAATGCGGCCAAAGCCTGCGGCTGATATCTGGCAAGACCGTCAAAAAGCTTCATCTAAAACTCCATTTTACCCCTCCCGGACCGGCCATAAATTATCGCCCGGAAATGGACTACTCACTTCCCATGGCCTGCCATCAACAATCGGTGATTGAAAATGATTCCCCAGTCTGACTTTCATATGTGCTCTCTCTATGGTTGCATTTACATATCTATGGTTGTATTGATGCATAGATACTCCAGACACGTGGGTTCACTTCGCCACGAAAAAAGTCGTCATCAGCCTATTCGCAATCCTTGCAGGTACCAGCTTCGCCATGGCCGGGGACGCCGGCTGTGATGCCTTCAAATGGCCGGTGACACGCGAGCAGGCATTGTTTCCGGCATTGCCCTCCGCACAGTCCGGCGGTGCCCTGACGATCGGGCAGGCGGTGGATTTCACGCTCGCAGCGGTCGATACGATCGGCTTTGCTGTTCCGCCGGAACGTGCGCCTGCAGCCGGTACATTCGGCGCGACGGCAAGCGTGGCCGTGCCCCTGGAGGGAGAGCTCCAGATCAGCCTGTCTAATGAGGCCTGGATCGATGTCGTTCAGGACGGCAAAGCCGTGAAGTCGGCGGGGTTCAGTGGTATGAAGACCCGTCCGGGGATCCGCAAGAGCGTGCGCTTTAAGCTGGCCGCCGGCCCGGCGACTATCCAGCTCAGCGGCGCCAAGAAAGAGACCCTCAAGGTTGCGGTGCTGGCGCCGGAATGACTTTGCGCCCTGAGACAATTCATTTGCTCGCATCGCACCAACGGTGCGGTGCGGCTGTTCAATTTTGATAGGTATCGGGCTGGTTCAGCGTCCCGGCGCGATCAGCGCGAAATGCGGGCGAACCGCCGCCATGGGCACGATAGATTTCGCCTAAAGAACGTCACCCGGATCGAATGGTACTCCGGCTCCCCGAAGCTCTTTCGCTAACTCGCGCTCCCAATTCTTGCCGTCGCCGAACGACACATAGCCGATGCCATCAAAGTCTGAAGGTCTCTCAACACCCTCGCCCATGAGTGCGCAGACGTTCTTTGATTCGAGCTTGCCGATGAAAAATCCTAGCTCGAACACTACGTTTTGTCGGGCTCGCTTTCCTGGGGTTGCACCCGCCAAGCCACCAACGTCTTCCGGCATCATGAGAACGACGGCGAACGAAGCACCCTCGGCTACCTCTTGGAACTTCGTCAGGAGCGATCTGCCCGCATTAGCACTCCGGTGAAGGATAATCGGTTCAAGCTTGAGGCGTCGCAAGAACACCTCGACTTCGTTCAGCGAACTTTTGTCGCGTCCATGAACGACAAACACCTTCCGCGATTTAGGTTGTGGCACTTCTGGTGGCTCCTTAACGGGCATCGCTGTAGATGAGCCGAGAGCCGCGCCCAAATCGCGCACCTGATCAGCGGTGAGTTGACCAACGGCTTTGTCAAATAGCGCTGGGTGAACGTTGCGAACACTTCGCACCGGGTCGCCAAAAAGAATTCTCGTGCCCAGTCCTGTGCTTACCGCATTCTTTGGCACCAGTTTGCCGTCGAGCATCTTCAAACCTTCGGTGTCCAACGCGATCCAAAAATCCATGCGGTTTTGAGCACTGACGTCGTTCAAAATTCCGTTGGGATAGTTCCTGTCCAAGTTCCCCGCTTTCTGGACAAGAAAAATATCCAACCGCTCCCCGTCCAAAGTCAATTCGGATGAGTTAGCTACCGCAAATCTTGCCAGCGCCATTGCACGCGCGAGACGGCCTCCCTTGTCTCGCCCAGCATCTATACCGTCGAGCCCAATCTCCAATATGAGTTGATCAAACTCAGAATGGCCTAGCGAGGCCAAAATGTTGCAAGCGCCGAGCACAAGCTTTCGCGCCAATTTGAATTCAAGCATAACTTCAATGCCTCGCCCAAAACCTCAGGCGCAACAATATACGAAGCGCCGAACGAACCGTAACCGATTTGGGACACGTTAACAAAAAGCACAAGGAAAAAACCTTGGCCGATCAGGCCAAAGCTCATTGGTTAGGGTTGATTTATTTCACAAATCGTCATCAGCCTATTCGCAATCCTTGCAAGCACCAGCTTTGCTATGGCCGATGATGCTGCGCCACCTTTAAATGGCAGGTTGCGCGTGAGCAGGCGCTGTTTGCGGCCGCGCACGCCGCGCCAAGAGGCGTAACAGAACGGCCAAGGCTCTAATCGCCACTGGATGACAGTTCAGTGGCAGGTCACTGGCACTCGTGCCGGTTAATACGATCAGCTTTGCCGTGCCGCCGGAACATACGCCCGCAGCCGGCACGTTCGGCGCGACGGCAAGCGTGACAGTGCCGCCGGAGGCGAGCTCCAGATCAGCCTGTCCGGCGAGGGCTGGGTCGATGTCGTTCAGGACGGCTATGCCGTCGCTCGGTCGATTTCAGCGGCGTGAAACCCTGTCCTGGCATTCGCAAAAGCGTGCGTTTCACGCTTGCGGCGGGTGCGGCGACCGTCCAACTCAGCGGCGCCAAAAAGGCCGGTCTCAAAGTTGCGGTGCTGATGCTGGAATGATCCAGCAGCAGCACTCGGTTGGTCAGGACGCCTACCGCACCGGCGCCATCAGCGCGAAATGGGCACCTTGCGGGTCTGTGCACTGTACGATCCAGCTGCCGCCGGGGACCTCCATCGGACCCATCAGGATCTTGCCGCCATTGTCGGTGACGCGCTTGGCTGCCGCGTCGATGCCGGGCACGTTGAAATAGAACTGCCAGACCGGCGCCGGGATCTGCTCGGGCTTGTTCATCATGCCGCCAACGGGCTCGCCGCCGAAGGCGAAAAGCTGGTAGACGCCCATCGGACCCATGTCCATGGCGTCGCCCTTCTCCCAGCCGAACTGGCTGGAATAGAAATCGAACGCCGCCTTCCAGTCTGACGTGTAGAGCTCATGCCAGCCGATGTTGCCGGGGGTCGCCAACGGTAGCGGCGGCTGGTCGGGGCCGCTGGGCTGCAGGAAGTTGAACATCGCGCCTTGCGGGTCTGCAACGACGGCGAAGCGGCCGACGCCAGGAATGTCGTCGGGTTCGCGGTGAACCGCGCCACCAGCCTTCTTGAGGGAGGCCGTTGCGGCATCGACGTCCCTGGTGAGGATATAACCGACCCAGGCCGGCGGCATGCCCATCTTGCGCGCGTCATCGGGCAGCGTCATCAACCCGCCGACGCCGCGCTCGCCGACATTCATGACGATATAGCGCGGCATGCCCTGGGCCCCTTCGAAAGGCTGCCCCCTCCAGCCCACCACGGAGGTGTAAAACGCCTCGGCGGCGTCGAGATCGGTGGTCATCAGCTCGTACCAGAAGAAGGGCATGGGGGACTGTGGCATTGTCGTGCTCCTTGCGGTTTGTACATCGATCATGCGCGATCCATTCTAGGACGATCTTCACGACGAAAATCCGACAGCGGCCAAAAAAGATGACGGCAAATTGGAAATGTTACCGGGTTGCGCGCCCTGCGGTTTTCGACTTTGCTCTCAGTCAACGAGGGGTTGTTGATCCATGCGCCGGATGTCGCTCATTCCCTGACCAGAGCGGACCATCACCAGTCTAAGGCCTATCCCGCTGCCCGGAATGGTTGTGGAAGGCGTGGTGCGAAGCGAGGGGTCAGATCCAAGCAGCTATGGCTTCACGAGCAATCACCTCTACCGTGCATTCGAGACTGAGCAATAGGAAATGCGAACAGTCGTCTGTCGGCCCGGGTATTGATCGCAACCAGTGCGAGTTCTCGACTCGGAGGAGGGGCCATCTATAGGAGGCTTGCCCGCCAGAGCCAATCAATGGGATTGAGCTGCTAGCGCTGACATGGGTCACTCCCAACATGTCGTCATGAGCCGAAAGTGCTAGCACTCCGTGGAAGTTGATCTTGAGGGTTCGTTCGGATGCCCCGACGAAGAAGTCGCCTTCGACGGCCAATTCAAAGTAGTTGTCGGATTTCAGACGTCACACCTGACAGGCAGCCAGCGGTAAATCTTCCACAGGCTCCCACCGCTGAACCGCCTCCTGAACAATGTCCATCACCTTCTCCAATGTTTGAAAATCGCGCACGATGCTCAAGCGCCTACCGCCCCGTAAGCGCTTTCGAACAGCTTGTCGCCACTGGTAGCCAATTCTGGGCGCCGCATCCATTGAGGCGCAACGGACGGTGCTCAAAAACATGAGTGCATTTATCATGTTTTTATCGAGAGGTTTCAGCGAGTTGCGCCGAAAATTGACCAATTGATAAAAAAATAAAACGTGCTAGCCTTCCCCAAAACAAGAACATGGGGAACTGACGATGCCAGAAGGCCAGTTCAAGCAAGGCATTGCCGGCGGGCGGCTCTCGCCGGACCAATATGCCGACAATTTCGCCGACCTGCACCCGCCGCTCGATCATCACGAGGCGCTGGTCGAGTCCGACCGCTGCTATTTCTGCTATGATGCGCCGTGCATGAATGCATGCCCGACCTCGATCGACATCCCGCTGTTCATTCGCCAGATTTCGACGGGCAATCCGATCGGCTCGGCCAAGACTATTTTTGACCAAAACATTTTGGGCGGCATGTGCGCCCGCGTCTGCCCGACCGAGACGCTATGCGAAGAAGTCTGCGTGCGCGAGGTGGCCGAAGGCAAGCCGGTGCAGATTGGTCGCCTTCAGCGCTACGCCACCGATGTCGCCATGGCCGAAAACAAGCAGTTCTACAAGCGCTCCGAACCGACCGGCAAAACGGTCGCCGTGGTCGGCGCCGGACCGGCCGGGCTTGCGGCCGCGCATCGGCTTGCCCGTCATGGCCACGACGTGACCATCCTGGAAGCCCGCCCGAAGCCCGGCGGCCTCAATGAGTACGGTATAGCCGCCTATAAAAGCGTCGACAATTTTGCCCAGGCCGAAGTCGACTATGTCACGTCGATCGGCGGCATCGACATCCAGAACGGCAAGGCGCTCGGCCGTGATTACCAGCTGTCGGACCTGACCAGGAATTACGATGCGGTGTTCCTCGGCATGGGGCTTGCCGGCGTCAATGCCTTGCGAGCGGATGGCGAGGAGGCCCCGGGCGTCAGCAATGCTGTCGAGTTCATTGCCGAGCTTCGTCAGGCCAGTGATCTGGCCAGCCTGCCGGTCGGCCGGCGTGTTGTCGTCATCGGCGGCGGCATGACGGCGATCGACGCGGCGGTGCAATCGAAGCTGCTCGGAGCCGAAGAGGTGACGATCTGCTATCGGCGCGGCCCGGAGCACATGAATGCCTCCGAATTCGAGCAGGATCTGGCTGCAGCCAACGGCGTCATCATCCGGCACTGGTTGCAGCCGAAGCGGGTCATTGCCGACGCTGGCAAGGTGTCGGCGATCGAGCTCGAATACACCGCGATGGACGGCGACCGGCTCGTCGGCACCGGCGAGCGGCTGACGTTGACCGCCGACCAGGTGTTCAAGGCGATCGGCCAGAGTTTTGTCCCGGCTGCGCTCAACGGCAGCGGTGCGGAGGTCGCGCTGGAAGCCGGCCGCATCAAGGTCGATGCGGAAGGGCGCACCTCGCTGCCAAACGTCTGGGCCGGCGGCGACTGCATTTTCGGCGGCGATGACTTGACTGTTTCAGCTGTCGCGCAAGGCCGCGATGCGGCGGAGAGCATTCATCGGGCACTGACCTCGAACGGGAGGGCATGAGCATGGCAGACATCCGCAACAATTTCGTCGGCATCAAGTCGCCGAACCCGTTCTGGCTGGCTTCGGCGCCGCCGACCGACAAGGCCTATAACGTCATCCGCGCCTTCAAGGCGGGCTGGGGCGGCGTGGTATGGAAGACGCTCGGCGAAGAGGGCCCGCCGGTGGTCAACGTCAACGGTCCGCGCTACGGCGCGATCTGGGGCGCCGACCGTCGTCTGCTCGGCCTCAACAACATCGAGCTGATCACCGACCGCGACCTGCAGGTCAATCTGCGCGAGATCAAGCAGGTCAAGATGGACTGGCCCGACCGGGCGATCGTCGTCTCGCTGATGGTGCCTTGCGAGGAGCATGCCTGGAAGGCGATCTTGCCGGTAGTCGAGGAGACAGGCGCCGACGGCATCGAACTCAATTTCGGCTGCCCGCACGGCATGTCGGAACGCGGCATGGGTGCGGCAGTCGGCCAGGTGCCGGAGTACATCGAAATGGTGGTGCGCTGGTGCAAGGCCAACACCCGCATGCCTGTCATCACCAAGCTGACGCCCAACATCACCGACATACGCAAGCCGGCACGCGCTGCCCTTGCCGGCGGCACCGACGCGGTATCGCTGATCAACACCATCAATTCGATCACCGGCGTCAATCTCGATAGTTTCGCACCGGAGCCGACGATCGACGGCAAGGGTTCGCATGGCGGCTATTGCGGCCCGGCGGTGAAGCCGATCGCCATGAACATGGTGGCCGAGATCGCGCGCGATCCGGAAACGCATGGCCTGCCGATCTCCGGTATCGGCGGCATTACCACCTGGCGCGACGCCGCCGAGTTCATGGCGCTCGGCGCCGGCAATGTGCAGGTGTGCACGGCGGCGATGACCTATGGCTTCAAGATCGTGCAGGAGATGATCGCCGGCCTGGAAAACTGGATGGACGAGAAGGGCCATGCCTCGCTGGACGACATCGTCGGCCGCGCCACGCCCAACGTCATCGACTGGCAGTATCTCAACCTCAACTACGTCGCCAAGGCGCATATCGACCAGGACGCCTGCATCAAATGCGGCCGCTGCCACATCGCCTGCGAGGACACCTCGCACCAGGCGATCACCAGCATGGTCGACGGCGTCAGGCATTTCGAGGTGATCGAGGCCGAATGCGTCGGCTGCAATCTCTGTGTCAATGTCTGTCCGGTCGAGAATTGCATCACCATGGAGCCGCTGGCGGCCGGCGTGATCGACCAGCGCACCGGCAGGCCGGTGTCGCCGATCTATGCCAACTGGACGACGCATCCGAACAATCCGATGGCCAAGGTGGCGGCGGAGTAGCATTGCGGAAAAAAAACGGCGTTCATGGGCGCCGCTTTTTAACTTTCCTATTGCAGATAAAAGTTATCCACGATAATCTATATCCATGAACAGGAGAGCGAAATGAAGCTGGGCGAAGGGGTCGAGGCGGCTATTCATTGCGCCGCTATGCTTGCCGGCGTTGATGGCGCCGCGACCTTGCCAGGTGCTGCCATGGCCGAAGCGTTCGGGCTGTCGCCGAGCTATCTGCTTAAGCATCTCAACGCGCTGACTGCGTCCGGCATTCTGGATTCAGTGCCGGGGCCGTCCGGCGGCTACCGGCTGGCGCGGCCGGCGGAGCGCATAACGCTGCTCGATATCGTGCTGGCCGTCGAGGGGCGTGAACCGGCGTTCCGCTGCGCCGAAATCCGCCAGCGCGGCCCAGCGAAGCTCGATGCCTCGGTCTATGTCAAACCCTGCGGCATCAACGTAGCCATGCTGAAGGCCGAGCGTGCCTATCGCGCCGCGCTCGCCGACGCCCGGCTGTCCGACATCGTTGCAGAATACACGGCCGATGCCGATCCCCGTTCGGTCGCCGCGAACTGCGCCTTCGTCGAGCGCCATCGGCGCCCGCAGAAATCAAGTTCAACCAAGCAAGCATGAAAGGCTACAGACGATGAAACAGAGGCTGCAATTTTTCGGCGCGGCGCCGGAGATCATGAAGGCGGTGTCGGCGCTCAACAAGGCAGTCGACGAATGCGGGCTCGAAAAAAGCCTGTTGCATCTGATCAAGCTCAGGGCGTCGCAGATCAACGGCTGCTCGTATTGCGTCGAGATGCATAGCCGCGAAGCGCGCCGCGACGGCGAAAGCGAGCAGCGGCTCTATCTCGTCTCCGCCTGGAAGGAATCGCCGCTGTTTTCAGAGCGCGAACGCGCGGCCTTGGCCTGGACCGACGCGCTGACCAGGATTGCCGACAACGGTGTGTCGGACGAACTCTATGCAAGGACGCTCGAATATTTCTCGGAAGAGGAGCTGGTCAAGCTCTCGGTGGCGCTCGGCATGATCAACACCTGGAACCGGCTTTGCGTTCCGTTCCATGCAATCCATCCGATGCCAGCGGTCTTGGCCGCCTGAGGACAAGGTGCGCGGCCTTGCGCCGCGCGCCTCTTTTCTGCCCAAGGACCCCCGACAGCATGTTTTTAAACTTTGATAGTGAGATCCTATTCGCCGCCCGCCTGCTGCTTGGCGGCGCCTTTGTCTTTGCCGGCCTGCGCAACATCCAGAATGCGGCGTTGGTGAGCCAATTGATGACGACGCGCGGCGTGCCGCAGGCACGGCCGGTGCTGTGGCTGGGGATCGTCCTGCAGATCATCGCCGGAGCACTGGTGATCGCGGGCATCTGGACCGCTCCGGCGGCGGCATGCCTGATCCTGTTCCTGATCGTCGCCACGCCGATGTTCCATAACTTCTGGGATCATCAGGGCCCGGAGCGCGCGTCCCGCATCAATGGCTTTGTCGGCAACGTCGCGCTGGCCGGAGGATTTCTGGCGCTGATCGCGCAGTCGCTTTGACAACGACTGATGCCTCTTGGAGGCAGCCGCTCACGCCGCATACCGCAAGCCGCCGTCGCAGGTCAGGATCTGGCCGGTGACGAAGCTGTTCGAAACCAGGAACGCGATCGCCTCGGCGACGTCCTCGGCGCGGCCGATGCGGCCGACCGGCGTCCTGCCGGCATAATCGGCAAACACCGCATGGCGCTGTTCATCGGGTAAAAAGTCCCACCAGGGCGTGTCGATGACACCTGGCGCCACGACATTGACGCGTAACGGCTTCAGCTCCATTGCCAGGATCGGCACCACGGTCAGCAGCATGCCGTTGACGGCGGCGATGCCGGCGACACCCGGCGCCGACAATTGCGCCGACACCGCCGAGATGAAAGTCACCGAGCCGCTCTTGTTCAGCGTCGGCAAGGCGGCCTGCAGGCAGGAGAGCTGTGGCCGGACTTTCTCGTCGACGCCGCCGCCGATGTCGGTCAGGTCAAGCGTTTCGAACGCGCCGAGGCCCTTGCCGCCGCTGGCGGCCAGCACCAGGTGATCGAAAGGGCCGAGATCGCTGAAGAACCGGCGAACCTCGTCCGGCTTCGCGGCGTCGAAGGCAGCTTTTTCGACTGTGCCGCCAAGGCTTTGCCATGCGTTGTCGAGCTTTTCCCTGCTGCGCCCGGTGATCGTCACCTTCATCCCCGGGCCGAGCAGCTTTGTCGCGGTGGCGAGGCCGATGCCGGAGGAGCCGCCGACGATCACGGCGTGCTGCGTTTTCTCGATCATGAATTTTCTTTCTTCGATGTTGCGGAAGCGGGTGCGAGCCCGACAAGGCCGAGGCTCAATTCGCGCAACTGCTGCCTCGCCTTAGCGTCATAGGCTTGCGCATCGGCGCGGGATTTTCTTTGGCCGTCGAAATAGAGGCCGCTTCGCCCCTCAAGCGCCGGCGATGTGGCGAGGTTGATGATGGCCTCGGCGCCGGTTTCGACGGAGCTCCAGGGTGTGATGCCCGCCTGCCGCACCATCGTAGTGTTCATGTAGCTTGCCGGATGCAGGCTGTTGACCGTGACACCGGTGCCGTTCAGCTGCTCCGCCAGATCGATGGTGAACATGATCTGCGCCAGCTTGCTCTGGCAGTAGGCACGGACGCCGCCATAGGAGCGGGTCAGCATGACGTCGTCGAAGTCGATCGCCTGCTGGCCGGCCGAGGCGACGTTGACGATGCGCGCCGGCACGCTGGACTTGAGCAGCGGCAGCAGCTCCGTGGTGAGCAGGAAACCGGCGAGATAGTTGACGGCAAAGCGCAACTCGTAGCCGTCGGCGCTGACCTGCCGTTTCGCGTTTGGGCCGGCGGTGCCGACGCCGGCATTGTTGATGAGGACATCGAGCCGCTTGGTCCTTGCGCGCACGGCCTCGGCGAGGCGGCGAACTTCCGCCAGGGAGGAGAGATCGGCGACCAGCAGCTCGGCCTTGCCGCCGGCGGCTTCGATTTCGGCCCCGATCGCCTTGCCCCTTGTCGCGTCGCGGCCATGCACCAGGATGCGCGCACCGCCGGCGCCGAGCCTTTGCGCGACGACGCGGCCGACGCCGTCGGTAGACCCTGTGATGAGGATTGTCTTGTTTTTCAGTTCCATGTTCGGAGCCTCCATCTCGTAGCTCTGAGCGGAAAGATGGGGCACCAGCCACTTGCCAAACAGTTCAAACTTTATCCTGGTATCGGTACTGCTATAATAGCGCCGATGGATTCCACCACGCATTCCGCCGAAGACAGCCGCCGCCGCGAGCTTGGCGCCTTCCTGCGCTCGCGGCGCGAAAGGCTGACGCCTTCGGCCACCGGCATATCGACCGGATTGCGCCGGCGCACGCCCGGGCTGCGGCGTGAGGAAGTGGCGATGATCGCCGGCGTCGGCACGACCTGGTACACCTGGCTGGAGCAGGGCCGCGACGTTCGGCCATCGGCAGAGGTGCTGACGGCGCTCAGCCGGGCGCTGCGCCTGGACACTGCCGAGCAACGGCATCTGTTCATCCTTGCCGGCCGACCGCAGCCGGAGCGTCGCGTCGACGCGCCGGAAAAAGTCGATAGCCCGTTACTGCACATGCTGCAGAGCCTGGTCCTGCAGCCGGCCTATGTCCTTGGGCGGCGCTGGGACGTGCTGGCCTGGAACTCTGCCGCGGCAGCCGTGTTCGGGGACTATGGTCTGCTGGAGGGCGATGCCCGCAACATCGTCCATATGGTTTTCACCAGCCCGCAGCACCGGCGCCTGCTCGTCGACTGGGAGGAACTGGCGCGTGCCGTGCTGGCGTCATTCCGGGCAGAAAGCGCCAGATATGTCGGCGATCCGGATTTCGAGCGGCTGATCGCGCTGATGACGCGCTCGAGCCCGGAGTTTCGCGCCTGGTGGCCGCTACGCGACGTGGCCCGCAACCTATCGGGTGTGAAGCATGTCCGGCACCCGATAGCGGGCGCCATGGCGTTCGAGCATATGAGCCTGTCGATCGACGACGGCTCGGACATGAAGCTGATCGTCTACACGCCGCTCGCCGAGCAAAACTCGATCGCCAAGCTCGAACAACTGCTGGAGACGCTTCCGGCCGAGCGGCGCAGCGCGTGATGCCCATCGCTTCGCTGAAGCCTCAGCCCTTCGGCTTCAGCCCGTCAATGAACAGTTGCTCGAGAAACCTTGCGGCATCCTCGAAGCGGCCGTCGCCGCCGCGATCGGGGCCGAGCACGGCGCGGACCTGGACGTCGAAATCGGCATAGTGCTGCGTCGTCGCCCAGATCGAGAAGATCAGGTGCCAGGGGTCGGTGCGGGCAATCTTGCCGGCGCGCATCCAGCCCTTGATGACGTTGGCCTTCTCGTCGACCAGTGTCTTCAATTCGCCCTCCAGCATCGGCATGATGCGCGGCGCGCCCTGCAGGATCTCGTTGGCGAACAGCCGGCTCTCGCGCGGGAAATCGCGCGCCATTTCGAGCTTGCGCCTGATATAGCTGCGCAGTTCGGTCAAGGGATCGCCAATGTCGTCGAGTTCGCGCAGCGGCGCGAGCCAGGTGTCGAGAAGCCGCTGCATCAGCGTCTCGTGGATGTCCTCCTTGCGGCGGAAATAATAGAGCAAGTTCGGCTTCGACATGCCGGCGGCTTCGGCGATCTGGTCGATGGTCGAGCCGCGAAAACCGTTGGTGGAGAAGACTTCGAGCGCCGCCTCTAGGATGAGCTCGCGCTTTTCCAGCTGGATGCGGGTGCGGCGAGGAGCGGAGCTTTCGACCGCCCCCGTCACCTCGAAAAACCCTCGCCGCGAGGCGTGTCTGGACCAATTCTCTGGACCAGTTTTTCTCCGCCCTGTGGAGCGCACTTCGAAAGCCGCATTTCCGCTAGTAATCCCTTGACCGCTGATAAGGCGGTGCTAACGTTTGTCCAACCGGTCAAAAATTTGCGTAGCACGAAAACGCAGCAAAGACCAAGTGTTGGAAAGACCAGGCGTTAGCCGCACCGAAACGGGTTACAAGGGGAAGTCTTGGTCATGTCCAACCGGCTGAAAGTCACGCCGAACGATCTCAGCGCATTCTGGATGCCGTTCACGGCAAACCGGCAGTTCAAGCAGGCGCCGCGCATGTTCGTGTCCGCCAAGGACATGCATTACACGACCAGCGACGGGCGCAAGGTTCTCGACGGCACCGCCGGTCTGTGGTGCGTCAATGCCGGCCACTGCCGTCCGAAAATCACCGAGGCGATCCAGAGCCAGGCGGCAGAGCTCGATTATGCGCCGGCGTTCCAGATGGGTCACCCGATCGTGTTCGAGCTTGCAAATCGGCTGGTCGATATCGCGCCGAAGGGCATGGACCATGTGTTCTTCACCAATTCTGGATCGGAATCGGTCGAGACCGCGCTGAAGATGGCCATCGCCTATCACCGCGCAAAAGGCGAGGGCTCGCGCACCCGCCTGATCGGCCGCGAACGCGGCTATCACGGCGTCAATTTCGGCGGCATTTCGGTTGGCGGCATCGTTACAAACCGCAAGATGTTCGGCACGCTGCTCGGCGGCGTCGATCACATGCCACACACCCATCTGCCGGAAAAGAACTCCTTCACCAAGGGCGTGCCCGAACATGGCGCCGAACTGGCGAACGAATTAGAGCGTATCGTTGCCCTGCACGACGCCTCGACAATCGCCGCCGTCATCGTTGAGCCGGTTGCCGGTTCCACCGGCGTCATCCTGCCGCCGAAGGGCTATTTGCAGAAGCTTCGCGAGATCTGCACCAAGCACGGCATCTTGCTGATTTTCGATGAGGTCATCACCGGCTTCGGCCGTCTCGGCACGCCGTTTGCCGCCGACTATTTCGGCGTCACGCCCGATATCATGACCACCGCCAAAGGCGTCTCCAACGGCGTCATCCCGATGGGCGCGGTGTTCGTGAAGAAGGAAATCCACGACGCCTTCATGACCGGGCCCGAGCACATGATCGAGTTCTTCCACGGCTACACCTATTCGGGCAATCCGATCGCCTGCGCCGCGGCGCTGGGCACGCTCGACACCTACAAGGAAGAGGGGCTGCTGACGCGCGGCGAGGAACTGGCGCCGTACTGGGAGGACGCGCTGCATTCGCTGAAGGGCGAGCCGAATGTCATCGACATCCGCAATATCGGCCTGATCGGTGCGATCGAACTGGCGCCGATCGCCGGCCAGCCGACGAAACGCGCCTTCTCGGCTTTTGTGAAGGCGTTCGAGCGCGGTGCATTGATCCGCACCACCGGCGACATCATCGCGCTGTCACCGCCGCTGATCATCACCAAAGGCCAGATCAACGAATTGATCGACCATGTGCGCGAAGTGTTGAGGGCGGTGGACTAGATACTCCCCAACATGTAGGGGCGACGACGGGAACCGTCGTCCTAATATGAGAGTAAATGAGAGGAACTTGAATGGCCGCCCCCGGCGAGAATCTGCGAATCAATTCAGACCGTTTGTGGGATTCGATAATGGAGATGGCGAAGATCGGCCCCGGCATCGCCGGCGGCAACAATCGCCAGACCGTTACCGACGAGGACGGCGAAGGGCGGCACCTGTTCAAGCGCTGGTGCGATGAGGCGGGGCTCGAAATGGGCGTCGACGAGATGGGCACGATGTTTGCCCGCCGCGAGGGCACCGACCCAAGCCTGCCGCCGGTCTATGTCGGCAGCCATCTCGACACGCAGCCGACCGGCGGCAAGTATGACGGCGTGCTCGGCGTGCTCGGCGGCCTGGAGGTCGTGCGCTCGCTCAACGATCTCGGCATCAAGACCAAGCACCCGATCGTCGTCACCAACTGGACCAACGAGGAAGGTGCCCGCTTTGCGCCGGCAATGATGGCGTCCGGGGTATTCGCCGGCGTGCTCGACCAGGCCGACGTCTATTCACATGTCGACAAGGACGGCAAGCAATTTGGCGAGGAGCTCGAACGCATAGGCTGGAAGGGCACCGAGAAAGTCGGTGAGCGCAAGATCCACGCTTTCTTCGAGCTGCATATCGAGCAAGGCCCGATCCTCGAGGATGAAGGCATCGACATCGGCGTCGTCACCCATGGGCAAGGGTTGAAATGGCTGCAGGTGACGCTGACCGGCAAGGAGGCGCATACCGGCTCGACGCCGATGCCGAAGCGGCGCAATGCCGGGCTCGGCATGGCGCGGGTGATCGAATTGGTGCACGAGATCGCCATGGACTACCAACCCGACGCCGTCGGCGCGGTCGGCCATATGGAGGTCTATCCAAACTCGCGCAACATCATTGCCGGGCGCACCGTCTTCACCATCGACATCCGCTCGCCGGAAAAGGAGGTGCTGGACGCCATGGACGGGCGCATCCGCGAAGGCATCGACACGATCTGCGACGCGCTCGACATCAAATATCAAATCGAGCAGGTCGGCCATTTCGACCCGGTCACCTTCGACGCGGGCTGCGTCAAGGCTGTGCGGGATGCGGCGGAGCGCTTGGGATATACGCATCGCAATATCGTCTCGGGCGCCGGCCATGACGCTTGCTGGATCAACCGCGTTGCGCCCACCGCAATGGTGATGTGCCCTTGCGTCGACGGTCTCAGCCACAACGAGGCCGAGGAAATCACCAAGGAATGGGCAGCGGCCGGCGCCGATGTGCTGTTCCATGCGGTGGTCGACACGGCGGCGATCGTAGGGTGAGAGGTTTGGGCTGGAGCAGACGGATTCTTGCGAAGAGGGACCCCCACCCTAACCCTCCGCACAAGGGGGAGGGAACTCCTGTCAGCGCCGATTTGCGGCAAATTACCAACGTTTCCAACGCCAAGGTCGTAAGTCGGATTGCGCGGCAGCATTCCCTCCTCCTTGTGGGGAGGGTTAGGGTGGGGGTCCCTCTTCGCAAAAAATTCGTACGCGATTTCTCTGCCTTTGCGGGAAGAGATTGAGGGTGGGGGTACTCGTTTTGGCACCGACCGGTATCGACCCCGCCGCCATCAAACGTGCCAGGGCATTACGCCGAAACATGACGGATGGCGAACGCAAGCTCTGGTCGGAATTGAAAGAGTTCCGTCATCTCTACGGCCTGCATGCCAGGAAGCAGGCGCCGATCGGGCCTTACATTGCGGACTTCGTTCTGCATGAGAAGAACCTCGTCATCGAAGTAGACGGAGAGCATCACTTCACGCCGGAGCAAATGGACAAGGATCGAGTACGCGATGCATGGTTTGGCCGGCAGGGCTATCGTGTGCTGCGGTTTTCGACCGGAGATCTGGCGGAATCTTTCGACGGGTGTATCGAAGAGATACTGCGGGAAGTTGGAGTCATGTAGAGGCCATTTACAGCCCCGTTGGTCCTGACCCAACCTGTAACACCGACAAGACGCTCACAAGAAGCGCGAGAGAACAAGGGAACAAGAAAATGACCAAAGTCATCAAGAATGGCACCATCGTCACCGCCGACCGGACGTGGAAGGCCGATGTGCTGTTCAAGCACGGCAAGATCATCGGCATCGGACCGGATCTGCATGGCGACCATGAGTTCGACGCCAGCGGCTGCTATGTGATGCCAGGCGGCATCGACCCGCATACCCATCTCGAAATGCCGTTCATGGGCACCTATTCGGCCGATGACTTCGAATCCGGCACCCGCGCGGCCCTTGCCGGCGGCACGACGATGGTCGTCGATTTCTGCCTGCCATCGCCGCAGCAATCGCTGCTCGAGGCCCTGCAGATGTGGGACAACAAGACCTCGAAGGCGTCCTGCGATTATTCCTTCCACATGGCGATCACCTGGTGGGGCAAGCAGGTGTTCGACGAAATGGCCACCGTCGTCGACAGGGGCATTACCTCGTTCAAGCATTTCATGGCCTACAAGGGCGCGCTGATGGTCGACGACGACGAGCTCTATTCGTCGTTCCAGCGCTGCGCCGATCTTGGCGCGCTGCCGCTGGTCCATGCTGAGAATGGCGACGTGGTGGCCGCCCTGTCGCAGAAGCTGCTGGCGGCGGGCAACAACGGCCCGGAGGGGCACGCCTATTCGCGCCCGCCGGAAGTGGAAGGCGAGGCGACCAACCGCGCCATCATGATAGCCGACATGGCTGGCGTGCCGCTGTATGTCGTGCATGTCTCCTGCGAGCAAGCGCACGAGGCCATCCGCCGCGCGCGGCAGAAAGGCATGCGAGTGTTCGGCGAGCCGCTGATCCAGCATCTTACGCTGGACGAGAGCGAGTATTTCAACAAGGACTGGGACCATGCGGCACGCCGCGTCATGAGCCCGCCCTTCCGCAACAAATGGCACCAGGATTCGCTGTGGGCCGGCCTGCAGGCCGGGTCGCTGCAAGTGGTGGCGACCGACCATTGTGCCTTCACCACCAAACAGAAGCGCAACGGCGTCGGCGACTTCACCAAGATTCCGAATGGCACCGGCGGGCTCGAGGATCGTTTGCCGGTGCTGTGGACGACCGGCGTCAACACCGGCCGGCTGACGATGAACGAGTTCGTCGCGGTGACCTCGACCAACATCGCCAAGATACTCAACATGTACCCGAAGAAGGGCGCCATCGTCGAAGGCGCGGACGCCGACATCCTCGTCTGGGACCCGAAGCGCAAGAAGAAGATCACGGCCAAGAAGCAGCAGTCGGTGATCGACTACAACGTCTTCGAAGGTTTCGAGGTGACCGGCCTGCCGCGCTTCGTCTTTTCGCGCGGCGAACTGTCGATCGAGGAAAACGAAGTCAAGGCAAAGCCCGGCCATGGCGAGTTCGTCGCTCGCGAGCCCAACGCGGCGGTCAACCGGGCACTGTCGACCTGGAAGGAGATTTCCGCGCCGCGCAAGGTGGAACGTACAGGCATCCCGGCGACGGGCGTTTGAGCTTGGCGAGCCACGGTGCGATTATCTCACTGGCCGCGGTGATCCTTGCCGCCGGGCCGGCGGCGGCTGACGTCCTTGCCGGTTCCTATGGCAATGAGGTCGGTTGCACTGGCGTACGGCTCGGTTATCAGGACAGCGACGATTATGTCGTGCTGACCGCCGACGGCGTCGAAACCTATGGCAGCGGCTGCGAGTTCGCACAGCGATTGACGGCGATGCCTGGCACCCAGTTGTTGAACTCCACCTGTTTCGCCGAGGGCGAGGACGGGACGACCACGGATGTCGTCAAGGTCGTCAACAAAGGAGGGGACGGTTTCTTCGTGACCATTCCCGGCCTTGAGGAGATAGGGCCGCTGAAATCATGTTCGTGACGGTGCCGATGACGGCCGCCGCCTCGATGCCGGCTTCAGGCGACCAACCCGTCCAGTTCCGGCAGCAGGACGACGCTTTCCTGTTCGTTGGGATCGGTGCGGGCAATGACCGCCGAGGCGGGGCTGTCGCTCAGATTGGCCGGCAGATGCGGCACGCCGGCCGGAATGTAGAAAAGATCGCCGGCCTTGACCACGATATGCTGTTCAAGCCGGTCGCCATACCAGGTATGGACTTCGCCGGAGAGCACATAGATCGCGGTTTCATGGTTTTCGTGCAAATGCGCCTTGGCGCGGGCACCCGGCGGCATGGTCAGCAGATGCATGCAGATGCCGGACGAGCCGACTGTTTCGGCGGCGATGCCGGCGAAATAACTCAGGCCCTGTTTGCCTTCATAAGAGCTTTCAGGGCGGATAAGATGGCACGTCGGTTTGGGCGACATCGGGGCAACTCCGGGCGTCTATGTGATGGGACAAGGGCGCGTCGAACTGAGGCGAGTAAAACTGGGGCGAGTAGGACTGGGCGAGTGGAAAGCAACATCGGGATAAAATCAATGGGATTCCGGCCGGCGCCGCAGTGGCCGGAAGCGACAGGCTACGGCCGATGACGGGAGTATCGCCAGCCGTTGTTTCGGCAAGCAAGCTTGGCCTGACCTTCCAGACCAACGATGGTCCGGTGCAGGCGCTGTCGAATGTCGACCTGACCATCGGCAAGGGCGAATTCGTGTCCTTCATCGGGCCGTCCGGTTGCGGCAAGACGACCTTGCTGCGCGTGATCGCCGATCTGGAGAAGCCGACATCGGGAGCCATCTCCGTCAACGGCATGACGCCCGAGCAGGCGCGCCAGAGCCGCGCCTATGGCTATGTCTTCCAGGCGGCCGCACTTTATCCGTGGCGCACGATCGAGCGCAATGTGGCGCTGCCGCTCGAGATCATGGGCCTGTCTAGGGCGGAGCAGGCGGCGCGTATCAAGCGAACCCTCGACCTCGTCAACCTCAGCGGCTTCGAGAAGAAATACCCCTGGCAGCTCTCGGGCGGCATGCAGCAGCGCGCCTCGATCGCGCGGGCGCTCGCCTTCGATGCCGACCTTTTGTTGATGGACGAGCCGTTCGGCGCGCTCGACGAGATCGTGCGCGATCACCTCAACGAACAGTTGCTGGAGCTTTGGGAACGAACCAACAAGACCATCTGCTTCGTAACGCATTCGATCCCCGAGGCGGTGTATCTGTCGACGCGCATCGTCGTCATGTCGCCGCGCCCGGGGCGTGTCAGCGACGTCATAGAATCGACGCTGCCGAAAAAGCGGCCGCTCGATATCCGCGAGACGCCGGAGTTCCTGGCCATCGCCGCGCGGGTGCGGGACGGGCTGAGGGCGGGGCACAGCTATGATGATTGAGGCGGCGCGGAACGGGCTTGCGCGTTCGACACAGGAGGTGCATCGCCCTCGCGAGGGAGGCGCTAACCGTGCATTCGTCATCCTAGGGCGGAGCCGCCGCGAAGCGGCGTGCGCAGACCCTAGGATCCATGCCGTGACGTCGGCCGAAACGCGCAAGCGGTCGAGAATAAGCGCCGGGCAAGCCACCGCAAGCGCCGTTCCTTCCAGAGAGGGAGCTATTTTCAGCACCGCTTCGGAGCGGGAAGGTAACGGCATGGATCCTAGGGTCTGCGCCGCGTCGCTTCGCTCCTTGCTGCGCCCTAGGATGACGAAAGCGAGGTCATCCTCACCCGGCCTCCGCTTCGCTCCAGCCACCCTCTCCCCGTTGGGGAGAGGAGGGCGCTTACCCGGCGAGGCCTGCTAGAATGGACTCGTTTCGCGACAAGATCGTTCCGGTGACCTCGATCCTTCTGGGCGTTGTCGTCGTCTGGTACGTCATGGCTGTCATCCTCAACACGCCGTTCCAGCGCGATCTCGACCGCCGCGCCAATCAGACACCGGGTATTGTGGAATTCATCGGCAAGACGCTGGCGCAGCCGAAGCCGACGCTGCCGGCGCCGCATCAGGTGGCAGTGAATTTTTTCGAAAACACCTTTCTGCGCAGCATCACCTCGAACCGCAGCCTTGTCTACAATGCCTGGGTGACGCTGTCGTCGACGCTGCTCGGCTTTGCCTTCGGCACGGCGCTCGGCATCGTCATCGCCGTCGGCATCGTGCATGTGGCGACGCTCGACCGCAGCCTGATGCCGTGGATCATCGCCTCGCAGACCATTCCGATCCTGGCGGTGGCACCGATGATCATCGTTGTGCTGGCCGCTGTCGGCATCACCGGGCTGATCCCGAAGGCGCTGATCTCGACCTATCTGTCGTTCTTCCCGGTGGCGGTCGGCATGGTGAAGGGGCTTCGCTCGCCCGAGCTTACCCATCTCGACTTGATGCACACCTATAATGCCAGTCCTTCGCAGACCTTCTGGAAATTGCGGGTGCCGGCCTCGGTGCCGTTCCTGTTCACCTCGATGAAGGTGGCGGTGGCCGCCAGCCTGGTCGGCGCCATCGTCGGCGAGCTGCCGACCGGCGCCGTCGCCGGCATTGGCGCCAAACTGCTCGCCGGCGCCTATTACAGCCAGACCATCGACATCTGGTCGGCGCTGGTTGCCGGGTCGGTGGTGGCGGCGCTGCTGGTTATGCTGGTCGGCATTGCCGGGCGCCTTGTCGACCGCGCCATGGGCGGGAGGCCGGCATGAGCTCCATCCTGAGCCTTTCCTCAATCACGCCTCGATCCTGGCAGGGGTATGCCGCGCTTGTCCTGTTTGTCGGCGCGCTGCTTGTTTTGCCGCTCGTCAGTGCTACGCCCGGTTACGGCATGGCGACTACGGTTTCGATTTTCATTCTGCTGCTCGTGGCAATCGAGGCCGACAACTTTCCACCGATGATCGGGGTGGTGTTGCTGTTCCTTGGCGCGCATGGCGCGGCGTGGATGCTGCTCGCCGGCATAACCGGCAATGAGGGCAGCGCTCGCGCATCCTTCTATCTGCTGCTCGCCGCCGCGTGGTTTTTGGCCTGGCGCTGCGTCACGGTCTTGTCGTCGTTTCGCCCGATATCGCGCTGGGCGTCAACCGCCCTGCGCTTGATCATTCCGGCCATCTTCGGCGCCTGGATCCTGATCATCTGGGAAGCGGTGACGCGTGGTGCCGGCATTCCCTTCATCCTGCTGCCGCCGCCAAGCGCCATCGGTGCCCGCATCGTCGGCTCGCTGCCGGTGCTGGGGGCCGATGTCAGGCAGACCATCTTCAAGGCGGTCATCTTCGGCTATGTGGTGGGGAGCAGCGCCGGCTTCCTCGTTGCCATCGCCGCCGACCGCGTGCCGTTCCTGCGGCGCGGGCTTTTGCCGATCGGCAATATGGTATCGGCGCTGCCGATCATCGGCGTCGCGCCGATCATGGTCATGTGGTTCGGCTTCGACTGGCAGTCGAAGGCAGCGGTGGTCATCATCATGACCTTCTTCCCGATGCTGGTGAACACCGTCGCCGGGCTTGCCGCCTCCGGCCATATGGAGCGCGACCTGATGCGCACCTATGCCTCGAGCTATTGGCAGACGCTGTTCAAGCTGCGGCTGCCGGCGGCCGCGCCCTTCATCTTCAATGCGTTGAAGATCAATTCGACGCTGGCGCTGATCGGCGCCATCGTCGCCGAGTTCTTCGGCACCCCGGTGGTCGGCATGGGGTTCCGCATTTCGACGGAAGTCGGCCGGATGAACATCGACATGGTGTGGGCCGAAATCGCAGTTGCAGCACTTGCGGGTTCGGTCTTTTATGGCGTGGTCGCTTTTTTCGAGAGAGCAATCACGTTTTGGCATCCCTCTGTCCGTGGTGGATAGGGGCGGTGGGTTTAGGGCGCTAACTTCAGAGGGTAAAAACATGAAAAGACTAGTTGTTTCGATGCTGGCCGGCGCGATGTCGCTTGCCGCGTTCCAGGCGATGGCCGCGGACAAGGTGACGCTGCAGCTGAAATGGGTCACGCAGGCCCAGTTTGCCGGCTATTATGTCGCCAAGGACAAGGGCTTCTATGAGGCCGAAGGCCTCGACGTCGAGATCAAGCCCGGCGGTCCTGATATTGCGCCGGAGCAGGTCATCGCCGGCGGCGGCGCCGACGTCATCGTCGACTGGATGGGCGGCGCGCTGGCTGCCCGCGAAAAGGGCGTGCCGCTGGTCAACATCGCCCAGCCGTTCAAGAAAGCCGGTATGGAGCTGGTCTGCCCGAAGGACGGGCCGGTCAAGACAGAAGCCGACTTCAAGGGCCACACGCTCGGCGTCTGGTTCTTCGGCAACGAGTATCCATTCTATGCTTGGATGAACAAGCTTGGCCTCAAGACCGATGGCGGGCCGGACGGCGTCACCGTGCTCAAGCAGAGCTTTGACGTGCAGCCGCTGATCCAGAAGCAGGCGGATTGCATTTCGGTGATGACCTATAACGAGTACTGGCAGCTCATCGACGCCGGCTACAAGCCGGAAGAGCTGACCGTCTTCAACTATTCCGCCATGGGCAACGATCTGCTCGAAGACGGGCTCTATGCCCTGGAGGACAAGCTCAAGGATCCGGCCTTCGAGGACAAGATGGTGCGTTTCGTGCGCGCTTCGATGAAGGGTTGGAAATACGCCGTCGACAATTCCGACGAAGCGGCCGGCATCGTCATGGACAATGGCGGCCAGGACGAGAATCACCAGAAACGCATGATGGGCGAAGTCGCCAAGCTGATCGACAATGCCGATGGCAAGCTCGATCCGGCGACCTACGAGCGCACCGCCAAGGCGCTGCTCGACCAGAAGATCATCAGCAAGGAGCCTACCGGCGCCTACACGACGGCGATCACCGACAAGGCCATCAAATAGGGCTGTCAAACTGGCTTGTAGCGGAAAAGGGGCGGGCGACCGCCCCTTTTTAGTGGGATGTAAAATGAACGTTACCGGCGGAAACATCCGCTTGCAAAATCGTTGTGCCGGTGCATCCGCCTCAAGGGTGTCACAACGGAGGTTTCCATGCGCATCCAGTCCTTCACGCCGATGCTTTCGGCGCTGGCCATTTCTGCAGCCATCTTCTCTGCTTCACCGGCCCTGGCCGAAACCATAAAGATGACTGCGACGCTCGATGGTGCTCAGCAGAGCCCGCCCGTCACAACGAAGGGCAAGGGCACCGCCACGCTCAGGTTCAACACCACAACCAAGAAACTCAGCTGGACAGTGAGATATTCCGGCCTCAGCGGGCCGGCGAAGGCCGCACACATTCACGGCCCGGCGGCAAAGGGCGAAAACGCCGACCCGGTGATACCGTTCGAAGGCAAGCTGAGGAGCCCGATCAAGGGCTCGGCGACGTTGACCGATGCCCAGGCGACCGATTTGGAGGCGGGCAAGTACTACGTCAACATCCACACCGCGGCCCACGCGGATGGCGAGATCCGCGGGCAGATAGAAAAGGCGCCGTCGACGATGTAGCGCAGCGATCATAGCGCTGCGATCAACCTGTTGAAGCTTGGGAAGGGATTCGACCTCCCGTTGGCGCTCAGGCCCTGTCCCGTATCTGGGTCATGGTCCGCGTCGGCGTGATTGCCTCGGGATCGAGCCTGATCTCGACGATCGACGGTTTGCCGCTGGCGCGGGCGCGTTCGAAGGCCGGCGCGAAGTCGGCGGTCTTCTCGACTGTTTCGCCATGACCACCATAGGCACGCGCGAGCGCCGCGAAGTCGGGATTCTTCAAATCCGTGGCGACGACACGGCCGGGATATTCGCGCTCCTGGTGCATGCGGATCGTGCCGTAGATGCCGTTGTTGACGACAACGACGATGATCGGCAGTGCGTATTGCACGGCGGTGGCGAATTCCTGGCCGTTCATCAGGAAACAACCGTCGCCGGCGAAGGCGATCACGTCGCGGTCGGGATAGAGCTGCTTGGCGGCGACCGCCGCCGGCGTGCCGTAGCCCATCGAGCCGGATGTGGGTGCTGCCTGCGTGCCGAAACGCCGGAAGCGATGGTAACGATGCACCCAGGTGGCGTAGTTGCCGGCGCCGTTGGTGAGGATGGCGTCGTCCGGCAGTATCGTTTCGAGATAATTCATGATCGGCCCCATCTGGACGGCGCCGGGGCCGCTCTCCGGAGGCGTCGACCAGTCGAGATAGGCGGAATGCAGCTTCGCTGCCTCAGCCGCCCACACCGGCGTTGCAGCCGGCTTGCGTCGGGCAAAGGCTTCGACGAAAGCAGCAGGCGAGGCATTGATCGCCAGCGCCGGCCGGTAGACGCGGCCGAGCTCGCCCGCGTCGGCATGGACATGGACCAGCGTCTGGTCGGGGTAGGGGCTCTTCAGCAGCGTGTAGTCGGATGACGGCATCTCGCCCATACGGCCGCCGATGAGCAGCACGAGGTCGGCCTGCTTGATGGCGGTTGCTACCTTGGGGTTGATGCCGATGCCGACATCGCCGGCATAATTCGGGTGGAGATGGTCGAACAGCATCTGGCGGCGGAAGGAGCAGCCGACCGGCAGCGACCAGGCTTCGGCTATCGTCCGCATCTGGGCAACAGCCTGCGCATCCCAGCGCGTACCGCCAAGGATGACGAAGGGCTGCTTTGCCTTGTTGAGCAACACTTCCAGCGCGTCGAGCTCGACTTCGCCGGGCCGCGTCTCGACAGGGGTGTAATGCCGGGCTTGCGGTGCCTCGGCGAGGCTGGTCAGCATGTCCTCGGGCAGCGAGATGACGACCGGGCCGGGCCGGCCGGAGGTCGCCACCGAAAAGGCCCGCGTGACAAATTCGGGGATGCGTGCGGCGTCGTCGATCTCGACCACCCATTTGGCGATATCACCGAAGAACCTGACGTAGTCGACTTCCTGAAAAGCCTCGCGCCCCTTGGCGTGGCTGGCGACCTGGCCAATGAACAGGATCAGGGGGACCGAATCCTGCATCGCGATGTGGATGCCGGCCGAGGCATTGGTGGCGCCTGGGCCGCGGGTGACGAAGCAGATGCCGGGCTTGCCGGTCAGGCGGCCGTGGCAGTCGGCCATCATCGCGGCACCGCCCTCCTGGCGGCAGACGATGGTGCGGATCGGCGAGTCGTGCAGCGCGTCGAGCACCGCCAGATAGGATTCGCCGGGCACGCAATAGATACGGTCCGTTCCGTTGGCTTCGAGCGCATCGACGATGAGTTGTCCGCCGGTCTTCATTTTCCTGACCTCTCCAGTTCGGCAAGGATTTCTTCGGTGTGTTCGCCGAGACGCGGTGACGGACGTTCATAGACCAGCGGCGTGCCGGACATGACCATCGGCGCCCGCACCGAGGGCAAGAGATTGCCATGGCCGTCATCGAGGTCGAGCCGCATGCCGCGCGCTATGGTCTGCGGGTCGGCAAACATCTGGCCGATGTTATTGATCGGGCTGGCAGGAACCCCAGCGGCTTCGAGCCTGGCCAGCAGCGGATCGCGATCGAAGGCCTTCAGCGCCTCTATCATGTGCTCGCGCAGCTTTGCCCGGTTGGCGACGCGGGCGGGATTGGTGGCGAAGTCAGGATTCGACGCCAGCTCGTCGAGGCCGACGGCAGCGCAGAACTTTGCGAACTGGCCGTCATTGCCGACCGCCAGGATGATGTGGCCATTTTTCACCGGCACCACTTCGTAGGGCGCGATGTTCATATGCGCATTGCCCATCTGCACCGGCGACTGTCCGGAGACGAGGTAGTTGAGGTTCTGGTTGCCGAGCGTCGAGATCTGGGTGTCGTAGAGCGCCATGTCGATATGCTGGCCTTCGCCCGTCTTCTCGGCATGGCGAAGCGCCGCCTGGATGGCGATGACCGAATAAAGCCCGGTGAAAACATCCGATATAGCGACGCCCGCCTTTTGCGGTTCGCGCCCGGCTTCGCCGGTGATCGACATCATGCCGGCCATGCCCTG
The DNA here is from genome assembly GCF_040322015.1 of Mesorhizobium sp. M0208. Taxonomy (NCBI): domain Bacteria; kingdom Pseudomonadati; phylum Pseudomonadota; class Alphaproteobacteria; order Hyphomicrobiales; family Phyllobacteriaceae; genus Mesorhizobium; species Mesorhizobium sp. M0208. Next base: position 147,350 of record NZ_JAMYSP010000004.1, read on the forward strand.
GATGATGAAATCATAGCCGGCGCGCGGCGCGTACGGCCCCGACTGGCCAAAACCGGTGATCGAGCAATAGATCAGCCGTGGGTTGATTTTCCTCAGGCTGTCATAATCGAGGCCGTATTTCTTCAGTCCGCCGACCTTGAAGTTTTCGATCAGCACATCCGATGTCGCGACCAGCCGGCGCACCGTCTCGGCACCCTCGGGCGTCGAGAAGTCAATAGCGATGGAGCGCTTGCCGCGGTTGCAGGAATGGTAATAAGCGGCTGAAAGGTTCTCGCCGTCATGGCCGATGACGAAGGGCGGTCCCCATTTGCGGGTGTCGTCGCCGCCGTCCGGGCTCTCGACCTTGATCACGTCGGCGCCGAGGTCGGCAAGCAGCTGCCCGGCCCATGGCCCGGCAAGGATGCGTGCGAGTTCGATGACGCGGATGCCTTTGAGCGGCGGCTCAGTCATGGATCACCATGGTTGGTCGAAAGCGCAGCCTCTATCAATCCCGCGCGCCGCTGTCACGGCCCTTGCAATGGGCCAGTATCACTGTGCCCTCAGCACGCGGTCGGCCCAGGCGGCAAAATCCTCCATGATGACGTCTCGGTTGATCTCGTTCAGGCTTTCATGGCGAGTTTTGGCGTAAACCTTTGAAACGAGATTCGAAAAACCCATCATGTGCATCCGGCCGGCAAGATGGCTGACCGCCTTGCCGCTGTCCGAGGCCCGATCTTGCTCGCCTCCGACCAGATTGACGAACAGGTCGCGCCGCACGCCGGAAAAATTGCGGTCGCTGCCGCAATGCAGCGTCATCTTGACGATGTCCTGCCACATCGACACCGATGCGTCCCAGCCGCAGAGCGGGTCGGCGATGTATTTCTCGACTTCGGCGGCATCGCGCGACAGCCAGTCGAATGGCGTCCGGCGATCGGGCACTGCCTTGCCCCAGGCCCGGAACGTCAGCCGGGGCAGCATGCGCGACGGGACGTCTGAGCCAAGCCGGAACCTTTCCCAGGCAAGCACGCCCAGCGCGATTTGGCCGAGCAGTCCGGCCGAGAAATTGCCGTTCCAGATCGCGGCGGCATGGATGCGTGGCGAGTGGCGGAGGACAAAGTTCAGCGCGACCGACGCGCCCAAGGAGTGACCGAAGACGATGACCGGCAGGCCAGGTTGTTCCCTGGCGATGAGATCATGGACGGCGGCGACATCGGCGATGACCTTGGCACCGCCATCCGCATCGGCGAACCTGCCCGGTGGCGCATCGGGCGCCTTGGTGGCGCCGTGGCCACGGTGGTCGTGCGCGTAGACCTGGTAGCCGCGCTCGCCGAGGAAATCGGCGAAGCGGGCATAGCGCGCCGCGTGCTCGGCCAGCCCGTGATTGATCTGGACAATGGCGTGCGGTTGGCCGCTGGCGTGTTTCACATAAAGGTTGAGCTCGGCGCCCGTCGGCGATGCCAGCATCCTCTGCTTGTCAAATGGCATGTCTCGCTCCCGTCGGCGACTGTTGGGCGACGCAGCGATCGACGTCAAGGGACGTAGGTGCCCATTCGACGTAATTGACAGCATGCTGTCAATGTGATTGCATGACAGCATACTGTCAAATGGTCAGCGGCAGATTGGCGGTATGACTGTGAAAACCACCGGGGCCATTTCGCGGCGTGCAATCTTGCTGGCGGGCTTCGCCTTCACGACGGCCACCCTGTTGTCAGGGATTGCTGCTTTCAGTCAGGAAACCAGGGAGATGACCATGATGACGTCCACTGTTCCAGGCCCGCAAGGCCAGCTTGCCACTTACAGGATCAAGGCCGGCAATGGCCTGCCGATCATGTTCCTGCATGGAGATTGCAGCCGCGCTTCCCACTGGGACCGCGTGATGCAGCTCTCCGTCGAAGGCCGCGAGGCGGTAGCCTTCGATTTTCGCGGTCATGGCGCCTCCGCGCCGGCGCAGGACGGTGACTACGGTTATGACGGTCGTGCAATGGATGTCGGTGCCGTGGCCGACGCGTTTGGCCTGAAGCGGTTTCTCATTGTCGCGCACAGCGGCGGCGGTGGCGTGGCGCTCGCTTATGCCGCCAGCCATGCCGACCGGGTCGCCGGTGTCTTGCTCGTCGACCCGGCGACCGATCCTCGTGCGCTGCCGCAGGCGATTCGTGACGGCTTTGTCCGCGATCTGGCCGGTCCGCAAGGCCGTGATGTCCTGAACGCCTATTACACGTCGATTGCCGGCCCTAACGCGGCTGTTCGCCAGCGTGTTCTGGCCGATGCGGCAGTGGTCGATCCGGCGGCGAGGGCAGGTGTCGGCAAGGCGCTGGCCGAATGGAACCCGGAGCCGGCACTCGATGCGTATCGCGGGCCTATGTTCGTTTTGGCTACCGAGGCCAGTGACACTCCAGCCGCGCTCCACCGGCTGCGCACGGACATTCCGCGCCAGATCGTGGCGGGCAGCGGCCATTGGGTGATGCTTGACAAGCCCGAGGTCGTAGCCGAAGCCGTTAATAATTTCGTCGCGACCATCGAGGCCGGCCAGAAATGACGACCAGGACCGAAGCGGCAAATGTGCTCACCGAACTGGTGCTTGCCGTGTTCAGGATGAACGGCAGTCTTCTGGACGCGGCCGACCGGCTGGCCGCTCCAACCGGGCTGACGGCAGCGCGCTGGCAGGTTTTGGGTGCAGTTTTGAAGGAGCCGAAATCTGTGGCCGACATCGCCCGCGACATGGGTCTCGCCCGTCAGAGTGTACAGCGGCTGGCCGACATAGTGGCTGCGGAGGGGCTTGCCGTCTACGCCGACAACCCGGCGCATCGCCGCGCCAAGCTGTTGTCGATAACCGATGCCGGCCGGGCAGCGGTCAAGAATATCGGCACACGCCAGCATGTTTGGGCGAACCGCATTTCGGAGGGTATGGACGCCGACGCGCTGAAAGCCTCGCTTGATCTGCTGCGCACCCTGACGGAACGGGTGGAGGCGGGCGGATCCTGATCGACCACGCGGGAGCCTCTCAATGCGCTGGCGATTGTTTTTACGGCCGGCGAAAGAAATCGTAATTCTGACATGTCGCAAGTTTCTAGCTTGCGGCGTGAATCACGAGGAGTGCCGGAATGCGGATTTGGGCGATATGGGGGACGGTGTTTCTTGCGTTTGCTGGCGCAAGCGCGGCGCGGGCCGATGTGAAGATGACCGGCTCTTTCGTCGCCGATGCCGCCTGTCCGGCAACGCAGGCGATCAAGAGCGCCAAGAATCCCGGCAATGTCTCGACCGCGGCTGGTCAGAGTTATGATCTGCTGGCCGGCAACAAGGACGCGCCCACGCACTATCTCATTCGCGTGCCGGGCGCCGATCCGGAGCGCCGCTGGGTCAAGATCAGCTGCGGTCATGTTTCGGGCGACAGCGCGTCGACGATGCCGGCTGCACCGGCGCCTGCCGAGCCGAACAAGCCATCGGCGTCCGGAAAGCCGGAATATGTCTTCGCGCTGAGCTGGCAGCCGGCTTTCTGCGAGACCAAATCCAGCAAGACCGAATGCCGGGCGCAGACCGCCGCCGGTTTCGATGCGACCCACTTCACCTTGCATGGATTGTGGCCGCAGCCGAACGGAAATTTCTATTGCCAGGTCGCGGCAAGCGACAAGGCGAACGACGATCCGGCACACTGGCGGGATTTGCCGCCGGTCACCCTCGACCCGAAAACGCGATCGGAACTCGACCAGGTGATGCCCGGCACCGCGTCCGCACTCGAAAGGCACGAGTGGATCAAGCACGGCACCTGCTACGGCAAGAGCCAGCAGGAGTATTTCTCCGACGCCTTGAACCTGATGCGCGCGGTGAACGCTTCGCCGGTGCGCGATCTCTTCATCAAGAACATCGGCAAGCAACTGACATCCGATCAGATCCGCAGCACCTTCGACGTTACCTTCGGCAAAGGCGCGGGCGACCGGGTCCGCGTTTCCTGCGTGGTCGATCCCTCGAACGGCAGGCGGCTGATCGGCGAGCTGACGCTCGGCCTGACCGGCCCGATCGCTTCCAACGCTTCGCTCGGTGCCCTGCTGCTTGCCTCGGCGCCTACAGCCAAGGCCGGCTGCCCGAAGGGCGCGGTCGATGCCGTCGGGTTCCAGTAAACAGGCCGTACGCGACTGTCGCTTTGCACCGGGGATGGTATGATCCCGGGGGGTATCATTCGCAGGGGGTGGCGATGAGTGGCGTGACGAGCGGCGCGCTGGCGCGGTTGGCGTTCTGGGCCAAGGGCATGACGGCGACCCGCGACGGCCATATGGAGTGGCCGGGCTTTTCCTACACCGAAGTGGAGTGGGCGCGCATGGCCACGCTCGCCAAACCCGTCGACGGCGGCACGTACCAATTGTTCACGCTGGTCAACGCGGCGATCTTCATCGCCATCGCCGCGTTCGGGATATTCTGTATCTTCCTGCCGCTGGCGGCGCTGCTGTTCCCGCTACCGGCCGAAACCAATGCGCTCAAGTTTTCGCTGCTCCTGGCGGCATGCGCCTTGCTGATCATCGGCATCGGCCTGCCTATCTCGCTGCGTCTTTCGACCGCGCTGGTGGCGCCGAAGGCAATGCGGGCCGCACTTGTCGCCGTGCCCGGCGATCAGGCGCTTGCGGCAAAAGTGTCATGGCAGATCAACCGGATCACGCTCGTGCTCTGCGGCCTGCTGGTACCGGGCATTCTTCTGTTCATTGCCTACGACATCGAAGCCGGCCCGATTATTACCGCGTTGAAATGGCTGGCGATCGCGCTGATGGCGGTTTCGGTTGCGATCGGCGCATGGCAGCGGCGCAAACAACCCTGATTGAGCCAATCGCAGGCCAGGGTAGCGTTACGCGCCGGCGCTGCGCTCCGGCCTGGTCCATGTGTTGCGCCCGTCTGCTTCGTTGCCGCCCGGTTCGCCGACAACGCGATCGCGTCCCGTGGATTTGGCCTTGTAGAGACGCTGGTCGGCCAGCGCGAAGAGATCGGCAAGGCAACGGGTCGTCTCGCTGACCGTCGAGATGCCGGCGCTGACGGTAATGTCGAACCGGCTGGTGCTCGCGGACGTCTTGACCGCTTGCCTGACGGTCTCGCCCAGCAGTCTGGCGAGCGGCTGCGGACGCCAGCCGAGGATGGCGAATTCCTCGCCGCCGATCCTGAACAATTGATCGTCGGTCCCGACAAGTTCGCCAAGCAAAATTGCCAGGGCTTTCAGCACCCTGTCGCCCTCGGCGTGGCCGAAGCGGTCGTTGATCGATTTGAAGTGGTCGACATCGATGATCAGCAGGCTGAGCGGCCTGGCGGTCCGCAGGCTGGTGGCCACGGCGGCCTCGCCGTCGCTGTCGAAGCGCCCCCTGTGGAGCAGGCCGGTGAGGCCGTCGCGACCGACATGCTCGACCAGCGCCTCATAGCGCTCGCGATAGGTCAGCGTGTCGAAAATGTCGGAAAGCCCGCGCGGCGCCGGCACCTGCCGCGCCTCGAACCACCTGATATAGGCGACCAGCATGGTGCTGTAGACCAAGGCCGCTGCCATCTTGGCGAACCAGCCGCCGAAAAACACGGCGACCGGCGCACCGGTGACGAAATGCAGCGCCGTGAAAAAACCTGCCTGGTCGAAGGTGAGCACGCACGCAACGGAGACCAGGATGCGGGTGAAAAGCGCCTTGCGCAGATATTTGCCGAGCTTTTCATAGAGCAGGATGATCAGGATGGCGTCGACGAACAGCAGCGTCGTGCCCCACACCATCAGCCAGCCCATCTCGTCGATGAAGCCGATGTCGGGAAGCTTGCCGTCGGGCAGCGGTGCGATGTCGTGCAGGCGCAGGATCAGCACGAGCCCGATCATCAGGCCATTGCCGAGCAGCAGGCCGTAGATCGGCTGGCGGACGGTCGCCGCGTCCTCCTTGATGTAGAGCAACAGAAGCATGACCAGCTTGCCGGAAAACAGCACAGCCGAGCCCGGCGATACCATGCCGAACGGCAGCGCGACGTAGAAGACGCTGGCGAGATAGGTTTCCAGGAAATGCATGACGCCAAGGGCGCAAACAAAGACGCCGAGGCCGATGCGGCCCCTGAACCGGAAAAGCGTGACCATGATGCCGAAATAGAGAACCGCTTCGGCAAAAAGCAGGAAACTGTTCAACACGGCCCGATCTCTCTCCCCGAAATCGCGGCTGCCAGCGATTTCCTATCCAACATTGTTTGACGCGGAATGGTTAACCGGAGCTTTCGCCTGGGTGCCGGCACGAAATGAAGCGGCTAAGCGTTTGTGGGTGCGACCAAATCCGCTTGGGGCCAAAACTGTTTGCCGTTCGGGGCCGCATCGCTTACATAGCCCCCAACTTCCATTCAATCCGACATCAGTCGACTTTTCAGGGAAAGCGCGCGTGGCACGCCAGTTCATCTATCACATGGCCGGCCTCAACAAGGCCTACGGCACCAAGAAGGTGCTCGAGAACATCCATCTGTCCTTCTACCCGGACGCCAAGATCGGCATCCTCGGCCCCAACGGCGCCGGCAAGTCGACGATCCTCAAGATCATGGCCGGCATCGACAAGGAGTGGAGCGGCGAGGCCTGGCTGGCCGAGGGTGCTACCGTCGGTTACCTGGCGCAGGAGCCGGCGCTCGATCCGAACAAGAACGTGTTCGAAAACGTCATGGAAGGCGTCGCGGCCAAGACCGCCATCATCGAGCGCTACAACGAATTGATGATGAACTATTCCGACGAGACGGCGGACGAGTCGGCCAAGCTGCAGGACGAGATGGACCGGCTCAACCTCTGGGATCTCGAACAGCAGGTCGAGATGGCGATGGAAGCGCTCGGCTGTCCGCCCAAGGAGGCCGATGTCACCAAGCTGTCGGGCGGCGAGCGCCGCCGTGTCGCGCTCTGCCAGCTCTTGCTGCGCCAGCCCGATTTGCTGCTGCTCGACGAGCCGACCAACCATCTCGACGCCGAGACGACGGCGTGGCTGGAAAAGCATCTGCGTGCCTATCCAGGCGCGGTGATGATCATCACCCACGACCGCTACTTCCTCGACAATGTCACCGGCTGGATCCTCGAGCTCGATCGCGGCCGCGGTATCCCGTACGAAGGCAACTACACCAAATATCTCGAAGCCAAGGCCAAGCGGCTCAAGCAGGAAGGCCGCGAGGACGATGCCCGCCAGCGGGCGATCGGCCGCGAGCGCGAGTGGATACAGTCCAGCCCGAAAGCCCGGCAGACCAAGTCGAAGGCCCGTATCCAGGCCTTCCAGGATCTGCTGGATGCAGCCGACAAGCGGCGTCCGAGCGACACGCAGATCGTCATTCCGCATGGCGAGCGGCTCGGCAATGTAGTGATCGAGGTCGAGGGCCTGTCGAAGGGCTTTGGCGACACGCTTTTGATCGAAGACCTCGAATTCAAGCTGCCGCCGGGCGGCATCGTCGGCGTCATCGGCCCGAACGGCGCCGGCAAGACGACGCTGTTCCGCATGATCACCGGCCAGGAAAAGCCGGACGCCGGCACCATTCGCGTCGGCGAGACGGTCAAGCTCGGTTATGTCGACCAGAGCCGCGACGCGCTCGACCCGACCAAGACCGTCTGGGAAGAAATCTCGGGCGGCGCCGAAGTGGTCAAGCTCGGCAAGTTCGAGGCCAACACGCGCGCCTATTGTGCGTCGTTCAACTTTCGCGGCGGCGATCAGCAGCAGAAGGTGGGCAACCTGTCCGGCGGCCAGCGCAACCGCGTGCATCTGGCCAAGATGCTGAAGACCGGCGGCAATGTGCTGCTGCTCGACGAACCGACCAACGATCTCGATACCGAAACGCTGGCCGCACTCGAAGACGCGCTAGAAAACTTCGCCGGCTGCGCCGTCATCATCTCGCACGACCGCATGTTCCTCGACCGCCTGGCAACGCACATCCTCGCCTTCGAGGGCGACAGCCATGTCGAATGGTTCGAAGGCAATTTCGAGGATTACGAGCAGGACAAGATCCGTAGACTCGGGCCGGAAGCCGTCAACCCGCACCGCATGACGTATAAGCGGCTGACAAGATAGTCCGTGCGCCTCGTTTAGAATTCTCTGTCGAGTGTCTCTATGAAGTCCTCGGCGAGTTTGGCTGAAGAGAACCGCGCAACTTCCCGGTAGTCGGGGTGGTGTTCTGCCGTCGGTGGCGAGTTAAGGACTATAAACGCGTCGTTCTCTTGAACCACAATGTTGGTCAGATCGACGCTATCGATGGCTGTCGCATTGCGCGCTTGGCAATATGGACACTCGTCGTCACAGGCGCAGGACCAATCAGTAGCCCAATACCTGTGACATTTATAACATCTGTAGTTGTTGAGATACCAAGCCATTGTTAGACCTGACCAAAAACGATCTGACGTAGATCACCTGCGTTATCGCGCTACCTGATATCGACCACGGGACAGGAACCTAAGATATCCCTTGTCGCGAAGAAACTGAAGTTGTTGACGGATTTTAGGTCTAATATTCTGGTTGTTCGGGTAAAGGAGAGCCAACTGTGGCTCAAATGCGTAGGCCTGGTCGATGTCAAATTCGTCTGTGCCGATCGACTCGATACATCGCATGACCTCAACGAGCCATCCCCTGGTGTCATGGGGCGCATCGCGTAGGAACACAGTTCGCTTCCAAGCTGCCAAAACCTCTTCTTTCGAGGTGATCACACCGTTTCTGACAAGGTGGATTCTTCCCGCTTCAGGGACCCGGCTAAGAAGGATATTCGAACCAATCCAGCCGGCGCGGCGTGCTGCTTGGGAGAGCGGCGTCCTGCGTTCTACGATTGCTGGCGTGAAAAAATGTTTTGGGATAACGCAGACGGACTCCACCAGTCGCTGGTTAAAATCGTATTTGAGTAGAAAAAAGTTGGGGTTCGTTGACGAATTCAGCCGCTCGATTTTTCTGCTATACGCACCATTGGCGAGTTTTCTGCCGAACGGTTTCTTTGCGCTTTTTAGTTCGTATTGATCATCGCACTTATCGCAGTAAAAATCGGCACAGGGAGATTTGCCGGAAACTGCGTCAGGCGCGAATTCCCGCAGTTGGGGCAGTACAGCCATTCTGACGCCCACCGCTCCGTCCAGATTCTCGCGCTTTGCGAACCGCTGTCGTATGCTGCTTGAGTCTCTTGGAATCCCATTTTCATGGTCAAAGGGTCTACGCAATATGCGTGAACGTCAATCAACGCATGGCGGCGAGTCGTTATGACGGCACAGAAAGATTCACGGGGCGGAAAGTTAACTTTCAAAACAGGAAAAGACTGGTCCGCCGCCCTCTACCTGAAATTCGAGGATGAGCGCACGCGGCCCGCGCGCGATCTCGTTGTGCAGGTGCCGGTGCCAGAACCGCGCCGGGTGGTCGATATTGGCTGCGGACCGGGCAATTCGACCGAATTGCTGGTCGCGCGCTGGCCGCAGGCGCAAATCAGCGGCTTCGATACCTCGCCCGACATGATCGAGAAGGCCAAAGTGCGTCTGCCCGGCGTCAGCTTTGCGCTGGCGGATGCGGCGGCGTGGCAGCCGACCGAACCCGTCGACGTGATCTTTGCCAATGCGGTGTTTCAATGGCTGCCGGAGCATCCGGCAGTCTTCCAGCGGCTGATGGGATTTTTGGCGCCCGGCGGCGCGCTTGCCGTGCAGATGCCGGACAACATGGCTGAGCCCTCGCACCGGCTGATGCGCGAGACCGCGGCCGAGATGCCGTTCACCGAAAAGCTCGAGCGCGCGGCTCGCGCGCCGCTGCTGCCGGTCTCGTTCTATTACGACCTTCTGTCGCCGTTCTCGGATCGGCTCGATATCTGGCACACGATTTACAACCATCCGCTGGCCGATGCCGAGGCGATCGTCGAATGGGTGAAGTCGACGGGGCTGAAGCCGTTCCTCGATCCGCTCGACGAAGACGAGCGGCAGCTTTTCCTGAAGCGCTACGCGGCCAGGATCAGCGAAGCCTATCCGAAAACGGCAAGCGGCAAGGTGTTGCTGCGCTTTCCCCGTCTCTTCATCGTGGCGCGGCGCGCTGCTTAGGAACTTTTAGACCCTTTCCAGGGACTTGATTTAAGCCGGCATAAACTGGCTAGGTGCAAAAGAGGTTGCGCCGAGCTTTTTGCGGCGCCGACATGAAGCCGCAACGCCTGCGCACGGGACGAACTGAAAATGCATCGCGTCATCATCAGCGGCATCGGCGTTGAAATCCCCGAGGCTTCGATCACCAATGAGGAACTCGTCGCCAGCTTCAACAGCTGGGTGGACATGGAGAACGTCCGCCGCGAGGTGTCCGGCGAGCCGCTGCTGCAGAAATCGGACAGTGCCTTCATCGTCCATGCCTCGGGCGTCCAGACCCGCCATGTCATCGAACGGGAGGGCATCCTCGACCCGACCCGCATGGCGCCGCGCTTCTCGGCGCGGCCCGACGATGCGCTGTCGCTGGAGGCCGAATTCGGCATCGCCTCGGCCAGCAAGGCGCTCGATCATGCCGGGCTGAAGCCAGGGGATATCGACCTGGTGATCTGCTCGGCCTCGCACCATCAGCGGCCCTATCCGGCGATCGCCATCGAGATGCAGCAGGCACTGGGTACGAAAGGCGCCGGTTTCGATATGGGGCTTGGCTGCTCGTCGGCGGCGGCCGCGTTGCACATCGCCGTCAACCTGGTGCGGGCAGGGGCGCACAAACGCGTGCTGGTGTCGACGCCGGAGATCATCACCGGCCATCTCAATTTTCGCGACCGGCAGACGCATTTCATCTTTGGCGACGCTTCCGTGTCGATGGTCGTCGAAGGGCTCGCCCAGGGCGAGAAGCGGCCGGGCCGATTCGAGGTGCTGGATACGCGTACCTGGACGCAGATGTCGAACAGCATCCGCACCAATCTCGGTTATTATACCCGCGCCACCCAGGACGATCCGTACATGATCGATCTGGAAGGCAATCTGATCAAGCAGATCGGCAACAAGGTGTTCAAGGAAGTCACCGTTGCCGGCCACAAATTCATCGTCGAGTTTCTGGCCGAGCACGGGCTGACGCCGCAAGCGATCCGGCGTTTCTGGCTGCATCAGGCCAATGCGCGGATGAACGCCATGATCCTGAAACTATCTTTCGGTCATGAGGTCGACCATGACCGCGCGCCGATGGTGCTGGAGCGCCTCGGCAACACCGCCGCCGCCGGCGCCATCATCGCCCTGTCGGAGAACCATGCCGACATGAAGGCCGGCGACTACGGCCTGCTCTGCGCGTTCGGCGCCGGCTACTCGATCGGCGGCGCGCTGTTGCGCATGCTCTGACTATTTCGGCACGGACGGCACCGGCATCGGAGCGCGCCTGGCAAATCGCATCAGTCCGCTTGATCGGAGCATCAGCGCTTTCGACTGGACCTGATGAGCTGACCGCGGCTAATTGCGCGTATCACGCGAGGCACGAACCCATGCTGGATCTTTTTCCCGAAGCCGAAACTCCGGTCGAGATCGTGGCCGCGCGAAAACTCGCCGCCAGGGTGGCAGCGCTTTACCTCGCACCGTTCGATCATTTCGAGACACGGGCAGTGGACATGTTGCAGCTCGGCTTCGACGGCATCGACGGCGATTTCCACGCCGGCACGACGCGGCGATCCGGCGGGCGGGAACCCTGGTATCCGCGCGGCACCGAGATGCGCAACGAACGGCAATTGTCGATCGTGGCAGCGGACGAACTGGCAATTGTCGCCGAACGGATGGGCATCGCCGAGATCAAGCCGGAATGGATCGGCGCCAATCTCGTGATCGAAGGCCTGCCGCACCTCTCGATGTTGCCATCCGGCACGCTGCTGTTCTTCAAAGGCGGCGCGACCGTCAAGGTCGACGCGCAGAACGGGCCTTGCCGGATCGCGGGAAGGTCGGTCGCCGAGAATGCCGGGATGGCCGACGTCGAGGCCGGCGCGCTGCTGTTCCCGAAAGCGGCGAAGCGGTTGCGCGGGCTCGTCGCCTGGGTCGAGAAACCCGGCACGATCACTGCCGGCGAGGAGATTTCGGTGCGTGTGCCGGAGCAGTGGATTTACCGGGCCTGATTGTTTGCTAGGCAAGCCGGCAAAGCCAGTCAAAGCCGCGCGCGGCGTATTTTGTTCTTGCTTTGTGCCGGCAGCTATGCTACTAATTTCGGTATGGTGCTAATTGGCTCCAACGATCCGCCCTCCGAGGCGGTTTTTTTGTTTCTGGCTTTGAAAGTTCCGATGTTGCCGGCCTGACGTCGGCAGGACAGAGGGGGGCGCCGTAGAACTCGACGCGTGTGTCTGCCATCGCTCTATTCCTCGTCCTCATCATCGAGCAGACGGGTGGCACGCCAGCGGGTTAGCACGATGTTGGTTTGCTCGATGACGAAGAAGCGCGCGGAATCGCGGTCATATCCTTCGGCCAGCAGCTTTTCGTAGTCGGTATGGGCATGGCGAATATGCGCTATCGTCGCCAGCCACACGGCAATGCTCGGTGGCAAGGTCTTCATGTGCACGGCGCCGGCATCGGCACGGATCTTTTCCATGTCGGCATAGGGCGCCAGCGGCAGGAGCGCTGTCAGTGCCTTGGCGATGGCGCGGCGGCGGCCGGTCGGGGCGCTCACTGCCCGTCCGATCTGGACAACTCGTCCCGCCCGGCCATGGTCGCCGCGGCGAAGGCATCGGTCGAGGCGAAGTAGGGCTTGATGTCGATGACCGGCGTGCCGTCGAGCACGTCGATGGCATCGAGATCGATGCGGCCGGTATCGATATCGACGGCAACCAGCCTGGCGACATGCAGCCCAATTGGGTTCGGCCGGGCAGGGGAGCGCAGCGAAAAGACGCCTTTCGGCTCCATGGCATGGCGGGGTTTCTGGATAATCAGTTGCCGCGGCGCATGGTGCAGCCAGGACAGGACGATCACGTGGCTGGCGCGTTCCAGCCCAAGCAGGCCCTCACGATAAAGCGGGTCGATGACCAAGTGCGCCGGCTGTCCCGTCTCCCGCGCGGCCTTCATGTTTTTGGGGCAAGTCTCCCGCGTGATCCAAGGCGAAGCGATGCGGCCGATGAAGACGACATGGCCATCCGGCGGCATCGTTGCCGGGTCGGTTTCCAGGAGCTTTTCGCCGCTGCGCGTTTCGACCATGGGCCTCGCCTCGATGCATCCGGCTTTGCGCGATCCGCTGCGCATGCGTCATTTTCTTGTCCGGAAGCGACATAGCGCTTGCAAGCCTATCAAAACCGACATAAACATATGTTTATATCTTTTCAAAGAGAATGCTCGCATGCATGTCGCTCTCGACACGATGGTAGATACATTGAAGGCGGCTGCCGAATCCAGCCGGCTGCGTATATTGGCGCTGCTGTCGCGCGGCGATCTGACCGTTTCAGATCTCACCGAAATCCTCGGCCAGTCGCAGCCGCGCGTCTCGCGGCATTTGAAATTGCTGCTGGAGGCAGGGCTGATCGGCCGCTACCAGGAGGGCTCGTGGGCTTTCTTCCGGCTTTCGGATTCCGACACGTCGCGCGATTTTGTGCTCAGGCTGGTCTCCGGCATCCGCGGCGCCGATCCGCAGGTCGAGCGTGATCTCGAACGGCTGGCCGCGGTCAAGCGCAAGCGGCAGGACCGGGCTGCCGAATATTTCTCGGTCAACGCCGCAAGCTGGGACCATATCCGCTCGCTGCATGTGCCGGACCGCGCCGTCGAAGCAGCCCTCATCAAGCTCGTCGGCAAGCGGCCGTTCCAGTCGATGCTCGATCTCGGCACCGGCACCGGACGGCTGCTCGAGATCTTTTCGCCGCTCTATCGGCGCGGTATCGGCATCGACATGTCGCGCGAAATGCTGACGGTGGCGCGCGCCAATCTCGACAAGGCCGGCATTTCGAATGCGCAGGTGCGGCAGGGCGACATTTTCGCGCCGCCGGTCGAACGCGACGCCTTCGATCTCGTTACCATCCATCAGGTGCTGCACTATCTCGACGATCCTGCCCGCGCCATCCGAGAGGCGGCGCGTCTGTTGCGCCCGGCTGGCAGGCTGGTGATCGTCGATTTCGCGCCGCACACGCTGGAGTTCTTGCGCGAGGAGCACGCGCATATGCGCCTCGGCTTTTCCGACCGGCAAATCGCCGACTGGTTTTCCGAGGCCGGCCTCGAGCTCGAGGACAGCCAGGAATTCGAACCGCGCGGTGGCAACGAGGCCAAGCTCACCGTCAAACTCTGGCTCGGCCGCGATCGGCGCATGCTGATTGCCGAGCCTTCCAACGACAGACAACCGGCCAATGCGTATCCGATAGGGGAAACCGCCTGATGAACCAGTTCCGCTTCTCCCGCCGTCCCGACATCGGCGACAAGGTCAGGGTGTCGTTCGAGTTCTTTCCGCCGAAAAACGACGAGATGGAAGCAAGGCTGTGGGACACGGTCACCCGGCTGGAGCCGCTCAAGCCGAAATTCGTCTCGGTCACCTATGGCGCCGGTGGTTCGACCCGCGAGCGCACGGCCCGCACCGTCAAGCGCATCCTCAACGAAACGTCGCTGACGCCGGCGGCGCACATGACCTGCGTCGACGCGGCGCGCCACGAGGTCGATGCGGTGATCCGGGAGTTCGCCGATATGGGCGTCAAGCGTTTCGTCGCCCTGCGCGGCGATCCGGCCGAGGGCGTCGGCGCGGCTTACCGGCCGCATCCGGAAGGCTATGCCAATGGCGCCGAACTGGTCGATGCGCTGAAGGGCGCCGGCGATTTCGACATATCGGTCTCGGCCTATCCGGAAAAACATCCGGAGAGTCCGGATTTCGCCACCGATTTCGACATGCTGAAGCGCAAGGCCGACAATGGGGCGACGCGGGCGATCACCCAGTTCTTCTTCGACAACGATCTCTATGAGCGCTATGTCGAGCGGGCACGGCGGGCCGGCATCTACATACCGATCGTGCCGGGCATATTGCCGGTGCACAATTTCACCCAGGTCGCCAACTTCTCGGCGCGGTGCGGCGCCTTGGTGCCGGCATGGCTGGCCGAGCGTTTCGATGGGCTGCAGAACGATCCGCAAACGCATGCGCTGGTGGCATCTGCCGTGGCCGCCGAGCAGGTGCTGGACCTTGTCGAGCGCGGCGTCGGCGATTTCCACTTCTACACGATGAACCGGGCCGATCTGGTCTTCGCCATCTGCCACATGATCGGCATCAGGTCGCACGAAGTCGAGGCTGCGGGATCCGCCGCGGCGTAAGGCGGCAAGCTCCTTTTTGAAATGTCAAAGATCGGGGGAATGCAAAGGCCGGGCAAAATGCCCGGCCTTTTCAATGGTTTGTAATATTCGGTGCTGGTCTTCCCCCGCTCAGCGGCCTTATGGAAGGACGCCCATAATGAGGGCGCCGATGAATGCAAACGCAGCACAAATCATCAATGCGTTGATCGGCCTCGTCAGTCCCATGTCATAGCCTCCTCTTAAGAGCTATGGCGAGAGTCTAGGGTCATTTGTGCCACAGGCAAGCAGAAACTTTGCTGCAATGCGACGAGATTGTGGAATTTGCGACCTGCCGTTTGCCGTTAGGTATTGAAACTCTTGGTCAAAAGCCGGCGTTGGACCTGTGAATAATTTGTGGCGAAGCCGGGGCAGCAACGAGCATGGCAGCGCTACCGCGGCGGAAATCGGAATCGATTTCGAGCTGAGAGTCGGGGAACATGCTCTAACGCCGCCCGAACAAGCGACCGTCGATGGTGACGAGGCCGAGCGCAATCAGCGCCATGCCCGCCAATTCGAACAGTTCGAGCCGCTCGCCCAGGAACAGCAAGCCGAGCAGGATGGCACTGGCCGGCACGATGAGCGTGACCAGCGAGGCGTTGGTGGCGCCGGCCGAGGCGACGAGGTTGAAATAGAGGATGTAGGCGAAGGCGGTCGACAGCAGCGCCAGCGCCAGCACCGCCGCCCATACCGGCGGCGAGGCCGAAAACAGAGTGGCAGCGTCATAGGTGAACAGAACGACCGGGATCATGATGATGGTCGAGCAGGTCAATTGTCCGGCGGCAATGACCGGTGACGGCACACCCTTGAAGCGGCGGGCGATCATCAGCGCAACCGCATAGGAGACCGAGGCACCGATGAGCGCGAATTTCGCCCAGACCGGCCCGCCGAGCCCGGCGACAAGGCCAGGACCGATCATCACCGCCGTCCCCGCGATACCGAGGGCGATGCCGGCAAGCTTGTTCCACGACAGTTTTTCGTCGCTGGTCAGGGCGTTGGCGAGGATCAGCGTCCAGAACGGCGTGGTCGAATTAAGCACCGAGGCGACACCGGCGCCGAGCTCGGTCTGGCCGGCAAAGATCAGCGAGAAAGGGATGACATTGTTGGCGAGCGCCAGCAGGAAAAACAGTCCGGCATGCGGCAAGGCGAGGCGAAACGACGGACCGCGAACCGCAAGGTAGAGCTGCAACGCGGTCGCCGCGATGGCGACGCGAAACAGCACCAGCACCAGCGGAGGGAGTTCCGACACCGCAATGCGGGCAAAGAAGAACGAACCGCCCCAGATGGCGCCGAGCAGCAGAAGCTGGGCCCAGTCCTTGAGCACCATCGGCCCGCGCATCGTGGTGGTGGCAGCTATCGCCATTGGTCGTCCTCCCAGACGAGATGCCTTGCTCTCTTCAGGCATCTGTTCACGCTCTACCGGTCCGGCGGCAAGGGCCACCCGAAACCTGAGTGATGGCCTAGCTCGCTCATAACCGGCGCACAGAACGGCGTAGCGCCGCGAAGCCAGGGCGGCGAGACATAGAATTGTTTTCATTAGCCGCTAGCTTGGATTAATTGTGCGCAGCCTCAGTCAAGGGATTCGTCCATGCAGCGATTCGAAAATGCCCGCGAGGCAGCGCTGGCGCTTCGCCCGGACGATCCGATCTATTGCTTCCGCCCGCAGGTGCTGAAGGCGGACGCCAAACAGTTCATGGGCATGTTTCCCGGCAAGACCGCCTATGCGGTCAAGACCAATGGCGAGCAGATCGTGCTCAACGCGCTGGTCGAGGCCGGCGTCAGCGCCTTTGATGTGGCCTCGCCCGGCGAATTCGCCGCCGTGCGCGCCGTCTCGCCGGACGCCGAGATGCTCTACATGCACCCGGTGAAGGCGCAGTCGGACATCAGGCTGGCGCTGGAAAAATACGCCATTCGCGTCATTTCGCTCGACCATGAGGACGAGATCACCAAGCTGACCAGGGTGGTGCGGGCTCTCGACATCGATCCGGGCGCCATCACCGTGTTCGTGCGCATCCAGACGAAAGGCTCGGCGGCCTACGAACTGTCGAAGAAGTTCGGCGCCGGACCGGCCAATGCGGTCGAACTGGCCGAACGGCTGAACCGAACCGGCTACAAGGTCGGGCTGTGCTTTCACGTCGGCAGCCAGATCGAGGATCCCGACACCTACGAGCGGGCGCTGGCCTCCGCCGACTGGGTGCGCAACCGCGTCGGCTTCGACATTGCCGGGCTCGATGTCGGCGGCGGCTTTCCCGCCGAATACGGTCATGATCCGAACAGCCGCAAGCCGGAAATGCCGTCGCTCGGCCAGATCATGTCGCGGCTGTCGGGCGACCTCCAGGAGTACCAATTCGACCAGATGCAGCTGGTGGCCGAGCCCGGCCGCGTGATCGTGGCGCGCTGCCTGTCGCTGATCGTGCGCGTGCTGCTGCGCAAGGGCAAAAGGCTCTACATCAATGACGGCATCTGGGCGTCGCTGTCGGATTCATGGACCGGCAAGATCACGCTGCCGGCACGCTTCATCCCCGATCCGGCGATCCGCTCGCGCAATGGCGAGGACAGGACCATCGTGCCGTTCAAGGTCTGTGGCGCGACCTGCGATTCCGTGGATATACTGTCGCGGCCGTTCTGGCTGCCCGAAACCGTCGATACCGGTGACTGGATCGAGATCGGCCATATCGGCGCCTATTCGCTGTCACTCCGGACACGGTTCAACGGCTTCTATCCCGATACTTTCGTCGAGGTGGCGACGCCATTCGACGAAGGCGATGCACCGCAGGGGTTTGCCAGCCTGGAGACGATGGCCGATTAGTTGATGGTGAATGGAAGCAGTTCTTGCGTTCCGTCCGCTTCGGTGAATCGTCACCACCATTCATATTCACCTCCCCGTAGTCAGGCTACTCCGCCGCCGGCCTGGATGTTCTCGCCGGTCAGCCAGCGAGCTTCGTCCGAAGCCAGGAAAACCGCGACATCGGCGACGTCGCGCGGTGCTCCGATCCGGTCGAAGGGCGACATGCCTGCGGCCACGGCCCGGTCCCGCTCCGGAAGCAGGTCGGTGTCGGTGAAGCCTGGCGACAGCGCATTCACGGTAACGGCGCGCGGGCCGAGTTCGCGCGAGAGGACGCGGACGAACTGCTCGACGGCTCCCTTGCTGCCGAGATAGAGCGCCGTCTGCGTGAAAAACATCTTGGTTCCACCGGTGGAGACGGCAATGATGCGGCCACCGTCGCGAACGCGGCGCGCGGCCTCCTGAAGCGTGAAGAAGGTGCCTTTGGCATTGGTGCCGAACACATGGTCGAAGTCTGCTTCGGTAGCCTCGACGAGCGGCTTTATGACGGCGACGCCAACATTGGCGACGACGATGTCAATTGGCCCCATCTGCATTTCGGTTTCGTCGAACAGCCTGCGAATGTCGGGGATGCTGGAGACGTCCGCCTGGATGGCGACGGCTTTTCCGCCATTCCCTTCAATGGCGGCAACGACTTCCCTGGCGGCTTTCTCGTTGCCGACATAGTTGACGACCACGGCAGCACCCTTGGTTGCCAGCCCCTCCGCGATGGCGCGTCCGATGCCGCGCGAACTGCCGGTCACAAGTGCGGTTTTGCCTTCGAGTGGACGATGCATGGCTGTTCCTTCCGTCTGGATACGGCCGCCCCGATCGAGCGGCGTTCCAGCGATAGCTAGGGGCATGCTATTGCTCAGAGAATAGCCTATTATCTAACTGACTTATTAAGCCTGGGGTACATAATGCGCGGAACCGAGTTTTCCGAACTCACGGCATTTGCAACAATCATCGAAGAGGGCAGCTTTGTCCGCGCCGCGGCCAAGCTCAGAATTTCGCCTCCAGCACTCAGCCAGACGATACGCGGGCTGGAAGAGCGTCTCGGTGTCCGCCTGCTCAACCGTACCACGCGCAGCATGTCGCCGACCGCTGAGGGTGAGAAGCTGTTTGCCCGCATCGCGCCGGCGTTGAGCGAACTGGAAGGGGCCGTCGCCGACGCGCATGCATCACGCGGCCGGCCGGCAGGCTCGCTGCGCATCAATGTTCCGCGCATCGCCGCCACGCGTTTCATCGCGCCGATCCTCGGCGACTTCCGCCGCGCCTATCCCGATATCGCCCTCACCATCATCGTTGACGACATGCTCACCGACATCGTCGAAGGTCGCTTCGATGCCGGAATCAGACTGGGTGAGCGGCTGCACAAGGACATGGTGGCGGTGAAGCTCAGCGAGGAACTCGAGATGGCCGCAGTGGCGGCGCCGAGCTATCTGGAGCATCGCCCGATACCCCGCCATCCCGCGGACCTGCATCAGCACCAGTGCATCAATTTCCAGTGGCCGAGCGGCGGCAATCTCTACCGCTGGGAGTTCGCCCGAGGCCAGCGTGCCTTGGAAGTGGCCGTCAGCGGCGGCCTGACGGTAAACGATACGGACCTGATGATGGGGGCGGTTCTGGATGGGGTCGGGGTGGCGTACATGCTGGAATATCAGGTCCGGCCGTGGATCGAAGCGGGAAAGCTCATCCGCTTTCTCGAAGCCTGGTCGCCGAGATTTCCGGGCTTTTATTTATACCACGCGAGTTCCCGGCAGGTTCCCGCGCCGCTGCGAGCCTTCATCGATTTCCTGCTTGCGAGGCGGTGATGTGAATAGTGAATGGTGAATAGTGGTAGCTCTGGTGCTCAATGCGGCTCCGGCGCCATTCTTTTTACCAATCACCATCCTCACAGCCTGGCCAGCAGCTCCGGCGTCGGCCAGCCGTCGACCGGCAAGCCCAGCCGCATCTGCTCCTTGCGGATCGCTTCGCGGGTGTTGGTGCCGAGGATGCCGTCGACGGTGCCGACGTCATAGCCTCTCGCCTCGAGCTTGGTCTGTAGCGCCTTCATCTGGTCGCCGTCGAGGCCCGGGTCGGGGTTGCGCGGATCGAATCGCGGAGCGCCCCCCAGCCGGGCGGCAAGATTTGCCGCTGTCAGGGCATAGGTAAAGGACTGGTTCCACTCGAGATAGACGTCGAAATTGTCGTAGGTCAGGAAGGCTGGCCCCTTGCGACCCATGGGCAGCGCCAGGCCGGCCTTCAGGCCGTTGTCGAGAAGCGGCGTGCCGTCTGGCCTGGTAACGCCCCACTGGCTCCATTGCGTCAACGGCAGCTTGTTGGTGCGTCCCGTCTGCTCCCACGGCAAGTTGTCGGGCACACGGACTTCCTCGATCCAGGGCTGGTCGCGCTTCCAGCCGCGCGACCGGATCTTGCTGGCCGTGCTCATGATCACGTCCGGCGCGCTGCCGCGCAGGTCGACCAGGCCATCCCCGTCGCCGTCGACGCCGTGGCCGAGATAGTCGGAAGGCAACATCTGCGTCTGGCCGATCTCGCCGGCCCAGGCACCGGTCACGTCGGCCGGCACCACACCGCGATCGATCAAGATCAGCAGCGGCACGATCTGCGGCCGGAACAACTGCGGGCGGCGGCAGTCATACGAGAGGCTCACCAGCGCATTCAGTGTGTGAAAAGCGCCTTGCACGGCGCCAAAATCGGTTTCCAGGGCCCAGAAGGCGGCAATGACCGGCGCCTGGACGCCGTATTCGCGATCCGCGCGGGCAAAGACCTCGGCATGTTTTTGCAGATTGGCCGCACCCTGCTTCAGCCGATGCGACGAGATCATGCGGTTCGAGAATTCGATGAAGGTCTGGGTGAAGACGCCCTGGGCGCGGTCGCGTGCCAACGTCTTCTCATCGAGGGTGGCGTTTTCCAGCGCGTCAAGGCCGGCAGCGCCGACGCCGGCTGCCCTGGCCTCCGCCGCCACGCCCTGCTTCCATGCCTCGAAATCGCCGCCGCATTGCTGTGCCGCGGCCGGCACGGCGCTCAGGAGCAGCGCCGCGAGAAGTCCAAAGCGCAATCGCATCGCCATCCTTCCGAAAAGATTACCAGCGGTTGCAGGCATTTGTTATTGGCTGTGTCGAAAAGCAGGCGGCAGGCCCGGTGTCAACGGGTGTTCTGCCGCAACCACTTCTTCCACGCGGCTTCGGAGCCGTTGAAGACGTTGATGTCGGCGTTTCCGGCCATGCCCGGCACGACGCCCGTTCCGGTATACTGCCAGAAGGTGAAGGGATGGCTGCCGTATTTCTGGCGCGGATGCCCGGCGACGGAGCGCAGCCAATAGGGGTAGCCGCGGAAACCCGACAAACCATTATCTTCGAAGAAGTCGACCGACGTGTAGATGATCGGCTTCTTGCCGTAGTGTTTTTCGACGATTTCGAGGAACGTGCTCATCTCGCTGCGTACCGTGGCAGGATCGGGCCGCAGCTTGCAGGTCGGCGATTTCGGGTTCCATTCCATGTCGAGAACTGGCGGCATCGCCGAGCTGTCTTTGGGCACGTTCTGGATAAACCAGCGCGCCTGGGTCGCGGCCGGCGTGCAAAAGTAGAAGAAGTGATAGGCGGAGCGGGGGATGCCCGAGGCCTTGGTGCGGCTCCAATGCTCGTTGAAAGCTTCATCGAACCGGTCTCCGCCCTCGGTTGCCTTGATGAAGGCGAAGGAGATGCCGCCGGCCCTGGCCGCCGGCCAGTCGATCGAGGTCTGGTATTTGGAGACGTCGGTGCCGTGGACGGCATAGCTCCACGGTGCGCCGCTGTCCCATTCATGCGGGTCGGAATCGGCAAAACGCGGCGCGCGTACCGCAACCGTCGGGGCACTGGACGACGATGGCGTCAGATCCTCGACCGTCGAGCAGGCACCAAGCAGCATCAGCGTGATGAGGACCGCGAAACGGCGCATCGCTACTTCCCGAGCCGGTTTCAGCCGGCCGCTGATGGGTCTTTCCGCGGGTGGCCCCTCGACCGGGCGCAGCGTGTCTGAAACCGACTTACGCGACGCGCCTGGATCTTCGTTTCATGCATTTCCCAAACCCTTGCGCAGTTTTGGGACGCATGCATTCAAGCCCCGCCGGACGGTCACCCCACAGGATCGCCCGGTCTGTCCAAGCGCGTCGCTTCGACGCGCTTGGCTCTTTTGTCTGTGCATGTCGTGGTCCCAAAACCGCTGCGCGCTTTTGGGCGACATGCACCTGTGATCGCCGATCATGGTTGATATTCGGTTGACGGCGCTCGACAGGAGCCGCGATTTTGCCGAAACAATGGCGGCAAATCGATGACATAGATCGAGCGCGCCGGGGGAACTCAAAATGCAGATCCTTTTGAAGTTCATCAAATGGCTGCTCGGCCTGGCTATGCTGGCCGCCGCGATACTCGCCGGCTGGCTGTATTTCGCGCCGCCGGAACTGATCCGCGTCGGTTCCGGCTATGCGGCCAAGATCGTCTGCTCGAACGTCTTCATCGCCGGGCGCGACGCCAACGACGTGCTCGCCGTCGATGTGCAGGCGCCGGGTCATCCGCTGCTGAAGCTGATGAGGGTGTCGGTGGACAAGGAGAAGGGAACGGTTTCGGCGGGCCTGTTCGGCGCGCTCGGCAAAAGTGTCGCGGTCGCTCGCGAGGGGCTCGGCTGCGCCTCGGTTCCCGACGGGGATATTGCCGCCGCCAAGGCTATCGCCGGCGCTCCACCGACGCCGGCGCCGCTGCCCGATGCGATGTGGCCGGAAGGCGACGATGTCGGTGCCTCCCAGGATCTCGAGGTCGTGAAGGTCCTCGACGATCCAGCAATGACCGGCGCCGGGATGCGGGCGGTGGTGGTGGTCAAGAGCGGCCGCATCGTCGCTGAGCGCTATGGCGACGGCTTTTCCGAGAAGACGCCACTATTGGGCTGGTCGATGACCAAGACGGTGAATGCGGCGATCGTCGGCACGCTGGTGAAGGGCGGCAAGCTGGCGATGACCAACCAGGGCCTGTTCGGTCCCTGGAAGGGAGATGGCCGCGCCATGATCAGCCTCGCCGACATGATGGCGATGTCGAGCGGGCTGGAATTCAACGAGGATTATGGCGACGTCGCCGATGTGACGCGTATGCTCTATCTCGAACCGGACATGGCGGGCTTTGCCGGATCCAAGCCGCTGACCGGCGAGGTCGGCAGGGTGTTTTCCTATTCGAGCGGCACGGCGGTGATGCTGTCCCGATTGTGGCAGGACGCGATCGGCGACAAGGACAAGGCGCTGGCCTGGCCGAGGGCCGCGCTGTTCGATCCGCTCGGCATGCACAGCGCGGTGCTTGAAGCCGACGAGCACGGCACCTTCGTCGGCTCGTCCTATCTCTATGCCACGGCACGCGATTGGGCGCGCTTCGGCCAGTTCCTGCTGCAGGGCGGCGTCTGGAACGGCAAAGAGATACTGCCCGCCGGCTTCGTCGACTGGATGCGGGAACCGGCAACTGCCTCGAAGGTCTACGGCAAGGGGCAATTATGGATCGAAGGACCGGGCGACGAAGAAAACCCCGGCGCCGGCATTGCCGCCGGCCTGCCCAAGGACACCTATTGGATGGAGGGGCATGACGGGCAAACGGTCGCCATCGTCCCCTCGGAGCAGTTGGTTGTGGTGCGGCTCGGCCTGACGCCGGCCAGGCTCGGCTACCGGCCGCAGGCAATGGTGGCGGCGCTGGTCAAGGCGCTGCATTAGGCTGTATCGATATTCAGGTCAGGCCAAGTCGAAAACGGCGGTTTCCTGCGCTTGCGGCCTTCGCCGGCCAAAGCACTCATGAGCGGTCGTGGCAGTTAAGGCTACGGCCGGCGTAGGCCGGTGCTCACGTACCCAAAAGGACGCTCCGCTCCGGTTCTCGGAACCCCCGTTTTCGACTTGGCCTGACCTGAATCTCAACACATCCTGGCTATCGACCTGGGCCGATCACGGCGAGCCACGCATAGCCGCGACAAAGCGTTTGGAAACGGAAGCTTGCGCCGGTTCTTCCAGATTCCGAATCCAGAACCGCGCGCAACGATTCACGCGGCTCGACGTGGAATTTTTTCAGCCAGCCGCGCAACAGCGTGCGGAACCAGCTGGGCAAGGTTTCCTGCTGGCCAAAATCGACGACGTGCAGCGAGCCACCCGGTGACAGGGCAGCAAGTGCCGCAGACACCGTCTTCTCCCAGCCGGGAATCATCGACAGCGAATACGAGATAAAGACGCGGTCGAAACTTTTGACGCCGAACAGCGCCTTTGCGTCGAAATCAGTGGCGTCGCCGCGCGCCAGGGTGACGCGGCCGGAGAGGCCTTCGCGCGCGAGGGCGGCGGTGGCCGTCTCCAGCATCTCGGCCGAAATATCGAGGCCGAAGAAGCGCGCGCCGGGATAGCGGCGGGCAGCGAGGACAATGTTGCGGCCGGTGCCGCAGCCAAGCTCGAGCACCGTGCTGCCGGCCGGCACATCCAGTCCGGCGATAAGCCGGTCGCGGCCAAGCAGATAATATTTGCGGGTCAGGTCGTAGATATGACGCTGCCAGCGGTAGACACCGTCCATCAGTTCGGCATGGCTGGCCGGCAATTCGGTCGTGCTCATGCGGACCGCTTCACATAGAGATGGAAGCCGCCATAGATGGCCGAGCGATCGCAGGCCGAAAACTCGCGCGAGGCGTCGTTCTCGTAGCGCCACTGGTCGAGCAGCGAATTCGAGACGCGGCCGGGCAGCAGGCTGGGTTCCGCTGCGGTGCGGAAGATGACGCGGGCGCCTGTCGAGGCGGTTCGGGTGATCTCGGCCCACAACCCGTTGAGCTGGCCGTCGGTCATCCAGTCCTGTGCATCGAGCAGCACGAAGCGGTCGACCGAGCCGGCATCCTTGCCGGCAAGGAACTCGATCAGATTGGCGTGGTGGATGGCAACGCGATCGACATTGTTGCGGATCGTCTTGTAGTTGCGCTTTTCGAGGTAGGTGGGCAGGGCGGCTTCGCCCGGATTAGGGTAGCGGCGGGCGAAAGCCTGCCAGGCGAAATAATTGGTCTTCAGCGGAAAATCGCAGGCGAGCTTTTCCAGTCGTGCCTTCAGCACGCTGGCCATGGTGCCGTCACCCGAGGTGATCAGCGAATCGTACTGGGCCGGCGGAATGCCGAGGCCGAACAGCGAGGCTTTTCGCGAGGTCGCCCATTTCAGCAGCGGTTTTTCGAAGACCGGCGCCAGCTCTTCGTCGAAGAAGCGGCGCTGATCGGCGATGCTCTTGGCGTCCATGATGCCGGCCGGGTCGACGCCGAAGAATTTTGCGGTGCGGTGGCCCATGGCGATGAACAGGCCAAGCAGGCCGGTCTGGTAGAAATTGCGGTCGAAGACAGCGATGCGGCGACGACCGCGCCAGTTGCGGCGCTCCCAATAATGGCGGCTGACGGGGTCGAGATGCGGTGCGATGAAGCGATCATAGGCCTGCGAATTGTGCCCGGTCCCAGCCGCACCGAAGAAACGGAACAGGTCGCCCTGCGACGGCAGGTGACGCACCGCTGCGAGCTTCATGCGGTTCAGCGCAATATGCGCGGCGTTGAGGTCGACGGCATCGATCCTTTCTGGCGACCGGGTGAGATAGGAGAGGATGTTACAGCCGCCGGAGGCAATGGTGACGATGCGGTGGCCCTTGCCGAGTTGCATCGCGTCCATGTCGATTTCGGGGTCTTCCCAGATCTGCGGGTAGACAAGGCCGGAGAACAGGAAGGCGAACAAGCGCTCGGAGATGCCAGCTTTCGACAGCGGGCGGTTCTGGTAGACGGCCTTGCCGACCTCCTTGCCGCGGCGAAAAACCAGTTCCCCAGAAATGTCCGTCATGGCAACGCGATTCCCCGTTTGCTTTGCCGCAAGCGGGTAACGCAGGTGGATGACAGGCCGGTGACAACCTGTTGAAGCGAGTTCAGGCCTCGCCAAATCCGCCTGCGGTGGGTGTCGTCACAATGACTGCCTCGCCGGCGTCGAGCACTGTTTGATCGCAGGCTTTCAGCGTCTCGATCGCGCCGGTCTTGCGGCGGACCTTGGTCGAACCGGTCTCGCCATCACCGCCGCCGTCCAGCCCCCGCGGCGGGTGGCTGCGATGCGAGGACAGGATCGCGCATTCCATCTTTTCGAGGAAGCGGATGATGCGCTTGGTGCCGTCGCCGGCATTCCATTTGCCTTTGCCGCCGGAGCCTTCGCGGATATGGAAATCCTCGAGCAATACCGGGAAACGCAGTTCCAGCACTTCCGGATCGGTCAGGCGCGAATTGGTCATATGGGTGTGGACGCCGGAGGTGCCGGCAAAGCCGCGTCCGTCGTTCATCCGGCCGGCCGGCGAGCCCGAGCAGATCGTCTCGTAATACTGGTACTGCTTGTTGCCGAAGGTGAGATTGTTCATCGTGCCTTGCGCATTGGCCATCGCCTTCATGGCGCCGAACAGCGCGTTGGTGACATGTTGCGAGGTCTCGACATTACCGGCCACGACTGCCGCGGGATAGGTGGGCCTAAGCATCGAGCCGTCGGGAATGATGATGTTGATCGGCCGCAGACATCCGGCATTCATCGGGATGTTGTCTTCGACCATGACGCGGAAGGCATAAAGCACCGCGGCTCGGGCGACCGGCTCTGGCGCATTGAAATTGTTCTTCATGACCGGCGACGTGCCGGTGAAGTCGACGGTGGCTTCGCGCTTCCGCCGGTCGATAGTGATCTTCACTGTGATCTTTTGCCCGGTGTCGGTCGGATATTCGTATTCGGAACTGTCGGGCAGCCGCTCCAGCACGCGGCGCACGCTTTCGGCGGCATTGTCCTGAACATGGCCCATGTAGGCTTCGACCACATCGAGGCCGAAATGCGCGACCATCTTGCGCAGCTCGGCGACGCCCTTTTCGTTCGCGGCGATCTGCGCCTTGAGGTCGGCGATGTTCTGGTGCGGATTGCGCGCCGGGTAGGGGTGGTCGGTGAGCAGCGTCTCCAGGTCCTTCTCGCGGAACCGGCCGCGATCGACGATGCGGAAATTGTCAAACAGCACGCCTTCCTCGTCGACGGTGGTGGCAAGCGGCGTCATCGACCCGGGCGCGGTGCCCCCGATGTCGGCGTGGTGGCCACGCGAGGCGACGTAGAAGAGGATGAGGGGTTCCTCCCCCTTTGAGGGGGAGGTGCCGCCGAAGGCGGCGGAGGAGGTCGCCGCGGCAGTGCTCGACACTCTTGTGGTGCCTCCTGAGATGACCCCACCGGGCCGCTCCGCGGCCATCCTCCCCTCAAGCGGGAGGGAAAAAACAGGCGTCACCACGGTGATATCAGGCAGATGCGTGCCGCCATTGTAAGGCGCGTTCAGCGCAAAGACGTCGCCGGGGTGAATGTCGCCGGCATTGAGCCGGATGATGGTCTCCACCGAGCGATCCATGGAACCGAGATGCACCGGCATGTGCGGTGCATTGGCGACCAGCGCGCCGTTCCGGTCGAAGACGGCGCAGGAGAAATCAAGCCGCTCCTTGATGTTGACGGAATAGGCAGTGTTTTGCAGCGTTACGCCCATCTGTTCGGCGATCGACATGAACAGGTTGTTGAAGACCTCCAGCATCACTGGATCGGCTTCGGTGCCGAGTGCGGCGTGCCGGCGCTTCTTCTCGACGCGCCGCATCAATACGTGGTCCTTGGCGGTGATCTCGGCCTGCCAGCCCGGCTCGACGACAATGGTCTGGTTCGGCTCGATGATCAAAGCAGGGCCGGCGATCTTGTTACCAGGCTTCAGCGTTTCGCGAGGGAAGATGCCAGCGTCGCGCCAGACGCCGTCGACAAAGATTTTCCGGTTCCCGGAAGGACTTGCGGCCATATCTGCAACAACTGAATCGCTTTCATCGCGGCCGGTGCCGCCGGTATCGGTACCTTCGACGCCGATCGATTCGACGATCATCGGCTTGTCGTCGTAGACAAAGCCGAACTGCGCCTTGTGCGCCGATTCGAAGTCCGTCTTGGCTTGCGCGATCGAGCCGTGACCAAAGTTCACAGGCAGCGCGGTATCGGTGCCGTCATAGCGGACCTGCAGCACCGGCTTCGAGGCGACCGCGTCTTCGGCGATGCCTTGTGCGGCGAGTTCGTCGATGACGGCTTTGCGCAGCGTTGCGATGAGTTCATCGATCGCCGCCCCGGAGTCCTCCACCAGCGGCTTCAGCAGCGCCTGCTGGCGTGACGCAAATACAGAGGACAGGCCGATGCCGTATGCCGATAGCAGGCCGGAGAACGGATGGATCAGCACCGCCTCCATGCCCAGCGCATCGGCAACCAGGCAAGCGTGCTGGCCGCCGGCGCCGCCGAAACAGTTCAGGAGGTATTCGGTGACGTCGTAGCCGCGCTGCACGGAAATCTTCTTGATGGCGTTGGCCATGTTTTCGACGGCGACGGTGACGAACCCCTCCGCGACGGCTTCCGGCGAGCGGCCGTCGCCGATCTCGGCGGCAAGCGCGGTGAATTTTTCGCGAACCGTCTGCACGTCGAGCGGTTCGTCCTGCCCTGGTCCAAAAATAGCCGGGAAGAACTCGGGCTGCAGCTTGCCCAGCATGACATTGGCGTCAGTGACGGCCAACGGGCCCCCGCGCCTATAGGCGGCCGGGCCGGGGTTGGCGCCGGCCGAATCCGGCCCGGCGCGAAAGCGGCCGGCCTCGTAATGCAGGATCGAGCCGCCGCCGGCGGCGACGGTGTGGATGCGCATCATCGGCGCACGGATGCGCACGCCGGCGACCTCGGTGTCGAAGGCGCGCTCGTAGTCGCCATCATAGTGGGCGACATCGGTGGAGGTGCCGCCCATGTCGAAGCCGATGACCTTGCCGAAACCGGCGAGTTTTGCCGTCTCGACCATGCCGACGACGCCGCCGGCCGGGCCGGATAACAGCGCGTCCTTGCCTTGGAACATGTCGGCGGCGGTGAGGCCGCCCGACGACATCATGAACATGAGGCGAGGGCTTTCCCTCCCCCCCGAGGGGAGGGTGGCGGCGAAGCCGCCGGGTGGGGTCGTTGCGGCAGTGCTCAACGTTCTGGCGGTGCCTTCTGAGATGACCCCCTCTGGCCGCTGCGCGGCCATCTCCCCCTCGAGGGGGGAGAGGACGCCGAGCTCCTTCGCCACCTTCTGCACATATCTTGACAGAATGGGCGACAGGTAGGCGTCGACCACCGTGGTGTCGCCGCGGCCGACCAGCTTGATCAGCGGCGAGACCTCGTGGCTGACCGAGACCTGGGAGAATCCGAGCTTTCGACAGACTTTGGCGACGGCCTTTTCGTGCTCGGGGTGTTTCCAGGCATGCATGAAGACGATCGCGACCGCATCGATGCCGTCCGCCTTGGCTTGCTCAATAGCCGGGCGTACGGAAGCAATGTCGAGCAGGCGCTCGATACTGCCGTCGGCGCGAACCCGTTCGTCGATTTCGACGACACGCTCATAGAGCTGTTCGGGAAGGATGATCTGCTTGGCAAAGATATCGGGCCTGGCCTGATAGGCGATCCTCAGCGCATCGCGGAAGCCTTTGGTGATGAGCAGCAGCACGCGGTCGCCTTTGCGCTCGAGAAGCGCATTGGTGGCGACCGTGGTGCCCATCTTGACATCGCCGATCAGCGCGGAGGGGATCGGGGCGCCGGGCTGGACGCCGAGCAGTTCGCGAATGCCCTGGATGGCTGCATCGGCATAGGCTTCGGGATTTTCCGAAAGGAGTTTCCTTGGATGCAGCCCGCCTTGCGGGTCCCGGCCGATGACGTCGGTGAAGGTACCGCCGCGGTCGATCCAGAAATCCCATTTTGCGGTCATGGCAGCGCCTCCGGGCATTTTCATTTAGGCATCCTGTTAGTGCTCAACGCTTTGTACTGCCAAGCGCTTGATGTTACACGCGGAAACGCAACGTTACGAAACTCATCATGCGCTGATGCATTGTGCCCTCGATCGTCGCCGGCAACGGTGGCGTGATTAGAGGAGAGATAATCATGAAGAAACTCATTCTTGCGTCGGTCTCGGCGCTTGCCTTGCTTGGCGTTGCGGCCTGCAGCGACAGCGGCACCGACAACACCACGACGCAGAGCACCAACCCGCCGGCATCCGACCAGACGATGAAGCCGGCTGCTCCTGACGCCAACAAGCCTGCCGAGCCGGCTCCGGCTCCGGCACCTGCGCCGGCTGCCCCGGCGCAGTAGTCAACGTGACAACCAAGAAAGGCCGGCCTCACACGCCGGCCTTTCTGCTGCTTACGATACCCGCGCATTGTGGCCGAGTGCGACGACGCGGGTTTGCGTGCAGCGGTTTCCGTCTGCCGATTTCCATGGGCAAGCACTAGCGCTAGCCGTCTCAGGCATTCCGCCAAATCGATTGGGCCAGCCCT
The DNA here is from genome assembly GCF_040322015.1 of Mesorhizobium sp. M0208. Classification (NCBI taxonomy): domain Bacteria; kingdom Pseudomonadati; phylum Pseudomonadota; class Alphaproteobacteria; order Hyphomicrobiales; family Phyllobacteriaceae; genus Mesorhizobium; species Mesorhizobium sp. M0208. Next base: position 177,691 of record NZ_JAMYSP010000004.1, read on the forward strand.
GCGGCACTGTCTTGGCTTGATAGCGATGGGTGGTTGGTCCTATGAAGCCCCCATGTCGATTTGGGACCGCCTCGGCGACTTCGTCACACGCGTTTCATCTTCAGCGTCGTCAGGCGTCGCCGAAGTGGTCGAAGCCGTGCGTACGGTTTTCTCCGGCGATGCCGATTTGCGCCGGCGTGTCGCCTTCTCGGTGGCGATGATCGCGCTTTCGGCCAAGATGGCCAAGGCCGACGGCATCGTCACGCAAGACGAGGTGCGCGCCTTCCAGGAAATATTCGAGGTGCCGAAGGAACAGAGGCGCAATGTGGCGCGGCTCTACGATTTGGCCAAACGCGACATTGCCGGTTTCGAAACCTATGCCGAGCGGATGGCGCAGCTTTGCGGTTCGGGCCATACCAACTGCCTGATGCTGGAGGATATACTCGACGGGCTGTTCCACATCGCCAAGGCCGACGGGCTGGTGCATGAGCGCGAGGGCCAATTCCTGCACCGGATCGCCGAGATCTTCCGCATCGATGAGGCGCATTACCAGAGCATCCTGGCGCGGCATGTCAATCTGGGTGCCGCCGACCCCTATGTCGTGCTCGGCATCGAGCGTGGGAAGCCGTTCGAGGAGGTCCGCAGGCGCTACCGCAAGCTGGTTTCCGACAATCATCCGGACCGGCTGATCGCACGCGGCCTGCCGCAGGAATTCATCAAGATCGCGACGACCAGGCTGGCGGCGATCAACGCGGCCTATGAAATGATCGAGCGAGGCCTGCGGCACGCATGAGCGGCTTTCCGCCCGACGAGCCGAGCGCCGAGGTCAGGGTATCGCCGAATTTCGGACCAAGACGCGGGATGCCCGGACCCGATATGATCGTGCTGCACTACACCGGCATGGCAACCGGGGCCGCTGCCGAGGCATGGCTGTGCGATCCGGCCAGCGAGGTGTCGTCGCACTATCTGGTCCATGAGGACGGCCGCATTGTTCAGATGGTGAGGGAAAGCGACCGCGCCTGGCATGCCGGCAAGAGCTCGTGGTTCGGACAGAGCGACATCAACTCCTGCTCGATCGGCATCGAGATCGTCAATCCGGGGCATACGCTCGGCTATCGCAACTTTCCAAAACCGCAGACCGACGCGGTGATCGGCCTGTGTGCCGGCATCGTCGAGCGCTATTCCATTCCGGCCCAGCGGGTGCTCGCCCATTCCGACGTGGCACCCGGGCGCAAGGTCGATCCGGGCGAGAAATTTCCATGGAAGACCTTGTTTGCCGCCGGCATCGGCCATGTTGTGCCGGCAGCACCGATCCGGCGCGGCGCCGTGCTGAGGCCAGGCGATACCGGCGCCGATATTGAGGCACTGCAGTCGATGCTGGCGCTTTATGGTTATGGCGTCGAGATCACCGGCGCTTTCGACCGGCAGACCGAAATCGTGGTCGAGGCATTTCAACGGCATTTCCGGCAGCGCTTGGTCGACGGCGTGGCTGACGGATCGACGATCCGCACGCTGGAAAGGCTGCTTGCTTCCGTAAGGATAGCCTCTCTCAAATAACCTTTTGCCAGATTAAAAGTTACAATCTGTTACTCAAAGTGACTTGCGTCGCCTTCTTTGGCGCCAATTCCGTCGTCAAAGGCGATCCGTACAGATTGTCGGACGTCTATCCCCCCAGATGTTCCGATGTTGATTGAGGGTATCTGCGCGAAGTTCTTTGTGCGGATCAAACAGAACAGGATCACATGCAGAAATTGACCGTTTTAACGGCAGCCATTGCTGCCGGCGTAATGACTTTTGCCTTCAGTGCGGCAAACAGCGCACCGCTGAGCCAGCGGGCCGATCAGGGCTTCAGTGCCGCAGCCGGCAAAACCGCCATGCCGAAGGGTGGTGCAAAAGTAGAGAAGACCGCCATCGCGAAAGTGGAAAAAGCGGCCGCGGTAAGGACGAAAAAGCCAGTCTCCGCGAAAAGGCCAACCGCTGCGAGAAAGACAATCGCCAAACAGCATGTGAAGCGTAACCGCAAACGCATCGACCGCATGGCAACGGCGTCAGTCGCTCCGAAGAGCAGGCCAGCGCCCCAGGCGGCGGTTGTCGGCGACAGCGGACAGTATTCGGCGATCATTGCGCGTTATGCCGCCAGCTATGGCGTGCCGGTGTCGCTCGCCAATGCCGTCATCAAGATCGAAAGCAACTACCAGCCGAACCAGGTCGGCAGCGCTGGCGAGATCGGCCTGATGCAGATCAAGCCGGCGACGGCAAGAATGATGGGCTATAGCGGTTCGGTTCAGGGTCTCTACGATCCCGATACCAACATCAAATACGGCATGAAGTACCTTGCCATGGCGCGGGATCTCGGCGGCGGCACGACCTGCGGCACGATCCTGAAATACAATGCCGGCCACGCCGCCACACGGATGAACCCGGTGTCCGCAGCCTATTGCGGCAAGGTCAAGGTGCAACTGGCAGCGCTTGGAGCGCCCGCCTGACAAGGGATAACTTGCTTTTTCGTTTGCGTTTTTGGGCCCGAACCCCTTTATACGCCTTGCCAGCTGGCCGGGCGGCCGCACCCGCGAAGCCGAAAGGCTGCGGGTGAGGAAAGTCCGGGCTCCATGGAGACACGGTGCCGGTTAATGGCCGGCGGGGGCGACCCCAGGGAAAGTGCCACAGAAAGCAAACCGCCACGATCCAATCGTGGCAAGGGTGAAAGGGTGGGGTAAGAGCCCACCGCGCGACTGGCAACAGGAGCGGCACGGTAAACCCCACCGGGAGCAAGACCGAATAGGGACGGTGCGAGGGGAAACCCTCGAGGGCTGTTTCCGGCTCACCGTCCGGGTAGGTTGCGTGAGGCGCATGGCAACATGCGCCCAAGATGAATGGCCGCCGCGTTCTCGCCCCGCAAGGGGCGAGGGCCATACAGAACCCGGCTTACAGGCCAGCTGGCAGTTTTCTACCCATGTCGCGCAAGACAGCGAGGCTGCGGCCGATCGGTTGCTCGATCAAATCGAAGCCCGCTGGCAGCAAGTGGCCACTTATCCCTTCTCAGCTGCGCCGCGCGAAGACATCGCGCCCGGCATCCGTCACCTGATCGTCGGCGAATACCTCACCCTGTATCGTGTCGTCGAAGAGGCGACCGAAATCGTTCGCATCCTCCACGGCCGGCGCAAGATCGACGCCGGCTCAGCCACCGATTGCATCTAGCGACGCCTCGATCGCTTGCCAAAGCTCTTCCACCGGCTCGCAGCCGACCGACAGGCGAACGAAGCCGGGCGGAACGGCATCTCCCCTTTTTGATCGCCGTTCGGCCGAGGTGTGCACGCCGCCGAACGATGTCGCGGCCTGCATCAAGGCGCAATTGTTGATGAAATCCTCGGCCTTGTCCTCCGAGGCGAGCACGAACGAGATGAGAAAGCCGAAGCGCTCCATCTGGGCGCGGGCAAGATTGTGCGATGGGTCGCTCTCCAGTCCCGGAAAGCGCAAGCCGCTGATCGCGCGATGGTTTTTCAGCTGTCGCGCTATCATTTCGGCGGAAGTGCACATGCGGTCGAAGCGCACGTCCAGCGTTTCGAGACCGCGATGCACCAGCCATGCCTCGAACGGCCCGGGGATGGCGCCCGACGTCTCGCGCCAGTCTGTCACCCTCGAGATAATGTCCGCGTCGCGGCTGGCGACATGGCCGAACAGCACATCGGAATGGCCGTTTGGTGCCTTGGTGTCGGCAGCAATGACGATATCGGCGCCGAGATCGAGCGGGCGCTGGCCGAAAGGTGTCATCGTCGTGTTGTCGACCACAAGCACCGCACCCGCTCTATGCACGGCTTCGGCGACGGCTGCGATGTCGCATATGTCCAGGCCTGGGTTGGCGGGTGTTTCGACGAAGGCAAGCCGATAGCCGTCGAAGCCGCCTTCGAGGAAGCTCGACGTCGGCCGGACATCGTAGGCAACGCCGAAGGATTTCAGAAAACGGTCTGCCAGCGCTCGCGTCGTATGATAACCGTCGGACGGCAGCAGGATACGGTCGCCGGCTTTGAGCAGGCCGAAAAATACCGCCGAGATGGCAGCCATTCCCGAGGGAAAGGCGACGCATGGGGCGTCTTCCAAATGCGCCAGCATCTGCTCGACCGCATCCCAGGTCGGATTGCTGAAGCGGCCATATTGATCGAAGCCGGTGGCGTCGCCGGGCGCATGAAAGATGGCGGCCATGGTCAGGGGCAAGGGGATCGGGTCGCCCTTGGCCAGCCCGCCGCGGCGCAGATGGGGAAGTGCTGCGGCGCGTGACTTGGCTGTATCGGACATGATTTCAAACCTCGTTACTGACCGGAAAAGGAGATGCCGAGGCTATGCGCGGCAGCGATCCGCAGCAAGTCGGCTCCGGTGGGCCACACGGCTCTAAACGCTTCGTTAGGCTTAATAGACGATAAAGACGGGAGTGCCGTCAAAGCTGCTCTCCCCAGTTGTGGCAGGCGCGTTTTGAAGACTGTTCCCGTTGACGCCCATAACACCCCATGATATCCCATTCCGATACTCAAGCCTTCGTTCCGTGTCAGGGTGAAGCGTACGCCAATCGGGCAGCCGCGGCGGCTGCGCGTTTGCCTGCGTTCGCCCGTCATAACGAAGTGGGTTTTGGACGCCGACCGGGCTGGGGCGGCGCGGACAGGAAGATGCAGAGGGGTGCGGCGGCGCAAGCGGCCGTAACGCGTAATGGACCGGTTTCTGTCGAACGCGGTGAACAGGATCGATGCGAAGGGACGGGTGTCCGTGCCGGCGCATTTCCGTGCCGTTGTGCAGAAACGCGGCTATTCGGAACTTTATGCGCTACGCTGCCTGGATCGCCCGGCGATGGATGTCGGTGGGCTCGACCTGCTCGATCGCTACGAGCAGCGCATCGCCCAGGAAGACCCGTTCCTGCAGACGGCGGACGACATGTCGTTCTTCTGCCATGGCGATGGAACGTTTCTGAAGCTCGACCGGGACGGCCGTATCACGATGACCGATTTCATTCGCGAGCATACCGGCATTTCAGCGGAAGTGGCCTTCGTTGGCCGCGGCAATTTCTTTCAGATCTGGGAGCCCGGACGGCTCAGCGCCTATGGGACGGAAACACGCGCCCGGCTTTTGCGGCTTCGGCAGGGGACGAAGCCCGGGGAGCGGCCGGAATGATGGCGGGCGACGGCGATGAAGTTCATGCCGCTGGCGGACCAGCCCGCCACATTCCGGTCCTCCTTGCCGAAGTTCTGGAGGTGCTGGCCCCGACAAAAGGCGAGGTGATCGTCGACGGCACGTTCGGTGCCGGCGGCTACACCAAGGCCATTCTGGCAAGCGGAGCCTCGGTCGTCGCCATCGACCGCGATCCGGATGCGATCGCGGCGGGGCGGGCCCTTGAACAGCAGTCCGGCGGCAAGCTCAGGCTTGTCCAGGCACCGTTCTCGACGCTCGACGAGCAGGTTGAAAGTGCCGATGGCGTCGTGCTCGACATCGGCATCTCCTCCATGCAGATCGACCAGCCGGAGCGCGGCTTTTCGTTCCGGGCCGATGGACCGCTCGACATGCGCATGGCGCAGGCGGGCCTGAGCGCCGCCGACGTCGTCAACACCTTCAAGGTGGGCGATCTCGCCCGCATCTTCGGTTTTCTTGGCGAGGAACGCCATGCCGGGCGCATCGCCCGCATGATCGAAAGCCGTCGCGAAAAACGCCCCTTCGAGCGCACGCTCGACCTTGCCGATGCCATCGAGACGCATATCGGTCGCGCGCCGAAAGACAAGATCCATCCGGCCACCCGCGTTTTCCAGGCGCTGCGCATCTTCGTCAATGACGAACTCGGCGAACTGGCCAAGGCGCTGTTTGCCGCCGAGCGCGTGCTGAAACCGGGCGGGCGGCTTGCCGTGGTGACCTTCCATTCCCTGGAGGACCGCATTGTCAAGCGCTTCATCGCCGACAGAGCCGATTCAGCGACCGGATCGCGGCATCTGCCCGAGGCCCAGGCGCGCACCGCCACCTTCACCAAGAAGGGCGGCGGCGTGACGCCTGGCGATGCCGAGATATCAGCAAATCCGCGGGCGCGCTCGGCAAGGCTGCGCGCTGCGATCCGTACAGAGGCGCCGGCGCGTGCCGGCGATTTTTCGATTTTCGGCCTGCCAAAACTGCCTGGCCCAAAGCTTCCCGGCGCCGATCGACCGGGAGAGAGGTGAGCACGTGTTTCGTACCAGCGACATAGTCCTGATCGCCGTCATGGTTTCGGCGGCTGCCCTGACCTACAAGACCAAGCGCGAGGCCGAGGAGCAACTGGCGGCAGTGCACAAGATCCAGGCGCAGATCCGTTATGAAGAGGACACGATCGACCTGCTCAAGGCGGACTGGAGCCTGCTTACCCAGCCGTCGCGCCTGCAAAAGCTCACCGAAATCTACAAATCGCAACTCGGACTCGAGCCGGTCAATGCGCGGCAGATCGTCGGGCTGGACGATCTGCCGGCGAAGCCCGTCAACATCGAGGACCTTTCATCGCAGCGGCTGGGCGGCATGGCCGATGTCGGCGGCAAGGATCCCGTGGTGACCGGAGGCATCATCCAATGATCAGTGGATTTCCAATCGCCGCCAGATTTCCAAAGGTTGGGAGGCTGCTGAAGCGCGGTTCGAAGCCCGGTGCGGGCGGATCGATCGTGGTCGAAGGCGCCCGCAAGGCGACCGGTGGCAAGGGAAGGACCCGCATCGTCATGACGATGGCGGTGTTCTTCGGCATCTATTCTACCATTGCCGGGCGGTTGGTCTATCTGGGTTTCCAGAATCCCGACCTGTCGGGCGGCCCGCAGAGCCGGGTGACGGCATCGCGACCCGACATCGTCGACCGTAACGGCGAAGTGCTGGCGACCGACATCAAGACGGCGTCGCTGTTTGCTGAGCCGCGCCGCATCGTCGATGCCGACGAGGCGATCGAAAAACTGTCGACGGTGCTTCCCGAGATCGACTACGAGCAGACATACAACAAGCTGAAGAGCGGCGCCGGCTTCGTCTGGCTGCAGCGGCAACTGACGCCGAAGCAGCAGGCCGACATCATGCAGCTCGGCATCCCCGGCTTCGGCTTCCGCACCGAAAAGCGCCGGTTCTATCCGGCCGGCGAAACCTCGTCCTACATTGTCGGCCTCACCAACATCGACAATCAGGGCATCTCCGGCATGGAGAAATACATAGACGAACAAGGCTTGAGCGACCTTCAGGCGTCGGGCCTGGCGGTGGCCAAGGATTTGAAACCGGTGCAGCTCTCGATCGACCTGCGCGTCCAGCATGTCGTGCGCGACGAGGTCGCCACCGGCATGGAAAAGTACGACGCGATCGCGGCGGGCGCCGTCGTGCTCAACGTCAAGACCGGCGAGGTGCTGGCGATGGCCTCCGTTCCGGATTTCGATCCGAACAACCCCTATAATGCGCAGGACAAGGACCGGCTCAACCGAATGTCCGCAGGCCTCTACGAAATGGGGTCGACCTTCAAGAGCTTCACCACCGCCATGGCGCTCGATTCCGGCAAGATAACGCTGCAAAGCCGCTTCGACGCGTCGCGCCCGATCAGGATCGGCCATCAAACCATCCATGATTTCCATGCCAAGGGCCGGATACTGTCAGTTCCGGAAGTGTTCATCTACTCGTCCAATATCGGTTCTGCCAAGGAAGCCGAAGCGGTTGGCATCGACGGACACCGCGAATTCCTGCATCGCCTGGGAATCCTCGAGAAGATGCAGACCGAACTGCCGGAAGTCGCTCGGCCGACCGAGCCCAAGGTCTGGAAGCAGGTCAATTCGATCACCATCGCCTTCGGCCACGGCGTGTCGACGACTCCGCTACAGACAGCGGTCGGCTGCGCCGCGCTGATGAATGGCGGCTATCTGATGGACCCAACCTTCCTGCCTCGCACGCAGGAGCAGGCGATGGCGGTGGCCAAGAAAGTGGTCAGCGACAAGACGGTCGAGGGCATGCGCTATCTCTATGCACTCAATGCCGAAAAGGGATCCGGTCGCAATGCACGGGTGCCAGGATACCGGGTGGGCGGCAAGACGGGAACGGCGGAGAAGGTCGTCAACGGCCGCTACTCGAGGGAAAAGAATTTCAACGCCTTCGTTGCAGCTTTCCCGATGGACGATCCGCAATACATAGTGCTTACGATCGCCGACGAACCGAAGCCGGAAAAGCCCGGCATGGGTGCTACGGCCGCCTCGAACGCGGGCATCATGGCTGCAAACATCATCCGACGTGCGGCTTCCATGCTTGGCGTGAAGCCAGATTTCAGCCATGAAAATGGTGCAACGCTGGTTTCCTATCAGTGATTCTTCGGGCGCGCCGGCAACTGCGCGCTATTTTGTTGCGATGAACGGGGTTCGATGAAGCTGAAAAATCTAGCCGGTATCCTGCCTGTCGATGGGACAGCTCCCTTCGACATGGAGGTTACAGGGATTTCGTCGGATTCCCGCCAGGTAACAGAGGGCATCGTCTTTTTCGCGCTCACCGGCTCCAAGGCGGATGGCGCAGCCTATGCAGCCGACGCCGCAAGCCGCGGCGCTGCAGCGATCGTGGTCGGCAAGGGGAGTGCGGTCGCCGGGCTGCCAGTTCCGGTTCTTGTCGTAGACGATCCGCGCCTTGCGCTGGCGCAGAGTGCGGCCCGTTATTTCGGCAAGCAACCGCAAACCATGGTCGCGGTGACCGGAACCAGCGGCAAGACCTCGGTCGCCGCATTCACCCGGCAGATATGGGAGCAGGCGGGTTTCGCCGCCGCCTCGATCGGCACGACCGGCGTGGTGGCGCCGGGCCGCAACGAATATGGCTCGCTGACCACGCCGGATCCGGTGGCATTGCACAGGCTGCTCAAGGAGCTGGCGGAGGCCGGCGTCACCCACGCCGCGATGGAAGCGTCCAGCCATGGCCTCGACCAGCGCCGGCTCGACGGCGTCAAGCTTACGGCCGGCGGCTTCACCAATCTCGGCCGCGACCATATGGACTATCATCCGACGGTCGAGGACTATCATCGCGCCAAATTGCGTCTGTTCGACGCGCTGCTGCCGAAGGGCGCGCCGGCCGTCATCTTTGCCGACGACCCGTGGTCGGAGCCGACGATCAAAGCGGCGCATGCAGCGGGACTGAACGTGCTGACGGTCGGACGCCACGGCGATTTCCTGCGGCTGAAGCGGGTCGAGCACGAGCGCCACCGCCAGCGCGCCGAGGTTGAAGCGGACGGCGTTCTCCATGAAGTCGACTTGCCGCTGGCTGGCGACTTCCAGATTGCAAATGCGCTGGTGTCGGCCGGCCTCGCCATTTCGACTGGAACATCTGTTGCCAAAGCCTTGATGGCGCTGGAGAAATTGAAGGGCGCGCCGGGACGGCTCGACCTTGTCGGGACGGCCGCCAACGGGGCGCCCGTCTATGTCGACTATGCTCATAAGCCGGATGCACTGGAAAACGTGCTGGCTTCGGTGCGCCCCTTTACCACCGGCCGCGTCATCGTCGTATTCGGTTGCGGCGGCGACCGCGACCGGGGCAAGCGGCCGATCATGGGCGAGATCGCCACGAGGCTGGCCGATGTCGTCATCGTCACCGACGACAATCCCCGCTCGGAAGTCCCCGAGACGATCCGCGCCGCGATCCTGGCGGCTGCACCGGGGGCGATCGAGATCGGCGACCGGCGCAAGGCCATCCACCAGGCAGTCGGGATGCTTCACGCCGGCGATACGCTGATCGTGGCCGGCAAGGGCCATGAGGAAGGCCAGACCATCGGTGCCGAGACGCTGCATTTTTCCGATCACGAGGAAGTTCGCTCGGCGCTCAGGGAGCAAGCGGCGTGAGCTATCTGTGGACCTCCGAGGCGCTGGTTGCCGCCATGGATGGCCGGCCGCTCGGTCCGATGCCTGAAGGCATCGCCGGCATTTCCATCGACAGCCGCAGCCTGCAGCCGGGAGACGCCTTCTTCGCCGTCAAGGGCGAGGCCATGGACGGCCATGATTTCGTCACCGCCGCCATCAAGGCGGGCGCCGGCGTGCTGGTCGTCGCCGAGGGCAAGCTGCCGTCGCTGGGGCGGCTGACGGCACCGATGATCGTCGTGGAGGATGTGCTCGTCGCGCTGGAAAAGCTCGGCGTTGCGGCGCGCGCACGCTCAAAGGCGAGGGTGATTGCCGTGACCGGATCGGCGGGCAAGACCACCACCAAGGAAGCCCTGCGCCACGCTCTCTCCGCGGTCGGTACCGTGCATGCATCGGCCCAGTCGTTTAACAATCACTGGGGTGTGCCGCTGACGCTGGCGCGCATGCCGCAGGATTGCGATTTTGCCGTCTTCGAGATCGGCATGAACCATCCGGACGAGATCCGGCCTCTGGTCAAGATGGTCCGGCCGCATGTCGCCATCATTACGCTGATCGCGGCCGCTCACCTCGGCTTCTTCCGCAACCTGGATGAGATCGCCAAGGCCAAGGCAGAGGTTTTCGAGGGACTGGAACCCGGCGGTGCCGCCCTTCTCAACCGCGACGATGCGCGCTGGAAGCTGCTGGAGAAGATGGCGAAAGAGGCCGGCGTCGAGCATGTTTACGGATTCGGCGAGAATGCCCGGGCGACCTTCAAACTGATCAAATGCGAACTCGATGCCGATCATTCCGTGGTAACCGCCAAGATTGGCGGGCATGAGATCGTCGCCAGGATCGGCGCGCCGGGCCGCCATATGGTGCAGAATGTGCTGGCGGTGCTGGGTGCAGCGCATCTGGTCGGAGCCGACGTCACCAGGGTTGCGCAGGCGCTGGCCGATCTTTCGCCCGAACGCGGACGCGGCAAACGCTATATGTTGCGCCACCCCAAGGGGCCGATCACGCTGATCGACGAGAGCTACAACGCCAATCCGGCGTCGATGAGCGCTGCAATGGCGCTGCTCAACACGACGCCGGTGTCGGGCGAGGGCAGGCGCATTGCCGTGCTCGGCGATATGCTCGAGCTCGGCGGCCATTCGGCGAAATTGCATGCCGCCCTTGCGAACCTGATCGTCGGCACCGACACGCGCACAGTTTTTCTCGGCGGCCCGGAAATGCGGGCGCTGGCCGACGTTTTGCCCGGCGAGATCAGGACGGAGTACCGCGCCGGCGCGGAAGATCTGAAACCGGTGCTTCTGTCGGAGTTGAGGCCGGGCGACGTGGTTATGATCAAATCGTCGAAAGGCATCGGTTTTTCAAAACTGGTCGAGGCATTGCTCGGCAAGTTTCCGGCGGAAGCCACAAACAGCAGACAGACCTAGGATCGGTCCGGGGACGCAAGCGCATGTTAACACTGCTCGTCGAATTTGCGGACAAGATCTCGGTCTTCAACGTCTTCCGCTACATAACTTTCCGCACCGGCGGGGCGCTGATCACAGCGGCGCTGATCGTGTTCATCTTCGGACCGACCATCATCAATTCGCTGAGGCTGCGGCAAGGCAAGGGACAGCCGATCCGTGCCGACGGGCCGCAGACGCATTTCAAAAAGGCGGGAACGCCGACCATGGGCGGGCTGATGATCCTGTCCGGCATCATCGGTTCGTCACTGCTGTGGGCGAACCTGTCGAGCATCTACGTCTGGGTGGTGATGCTGGTGACGCTGGGGTTCGGCTCGATCGGCTTTTACGACGACTACCTCAAGGTGACGAAGCAATCGCATCTCGGCTTCTCCGGCAAAGCGCGGCTGGGGCTCGAATTTGTCATCGCAGGCATCGCCGCCTGGGTGATCATGCATAACGGCCAGGCGCCGTTCTCGTCATCGTTGACATTCCCTTTTGCCAAGGAGTTTCTCGTCAATCTCGGCTGGTTCTTCATCCCGTTCTCGTGCTTCGTCATCGTCGGCGCCGGCAATGCGGTGAACCTGACCGACGGCCTCGACGGACTGGCGATTGTGCCGATCATGATCGCGGCGGCGTCCTTCGGCGTCATCGCCTATCTCTCCGGCAACGCGGTATTCGCCGAATATCTTCAGATCCATTTCGTGCCCGGTACCGGCGAACTGGCGGTGGTCCTTGGAGCGGTGATCGGCGCCGGTCTCGGTTTCCTCTGGTTCAATGCGCCGCCGGCGGCGATCTTCATGGGCGACACCGGCTCGCTGGCGCTGGGTGGGCTGATCGGCACGGTCGCGGTGGCGACCAAGCACGAGATCGTGCTGGTCATCGTCGGCGGCCTGTTCGTCGTCGAGATATTCTCGGTCATCATCCAGGTCGGCTACTTCAAGATGACCGGCAAGCGCGTCTTCCTGATGGCGCCGATCCACCATCATTTCGAAAAGCTCGGCTGGACCGAAAGCCAGGTGGTGATCCGCTTCTGGATCATCGCCGTCATCCTGGCGCTGGTCGGCCTGTCGACCCTGAAGCTCAGATAGGAGGCCGCTTGATCCCCGCCGCATCCTTTTCAGGCAAGCGCGTTTCGCTCTTCGGGCTCGGTGACTCGGGGATTGCCACGGCGCGCGCGCTGATCGAGGGCGGCGCGGATGTGCTGGCCTGGGACGACAATCCCGATAGCGTCGCCAAGGCCGGCGCGGTCGGCATCACGACAGCGGACCTGCGCGGTGCGGACTGGGCGAGGTTTTCCGCCTTCGTGCTGTCGCCCGGCGTGCCGCTGACGCATCCCAAGCCGCACTGGACCGTCGAGCTGGCGCGGGGCTCAGGCGTGGAGATCATCGGCGACATCGAGCTTTTCTGCCGCGAGCGGATGCTGCTGGCACCGGCAGCACCTTTCATTGCCATTACCGGCACCAACGGCAAGTCGACGACCACGGCACTGACGGCGCACATCCTAAAATCGGCTGGGCGCGACACGCAGATGGGCGGCAATATCGGCCGCGCGGTGATGACGCTCGATCCGCCGCAGCCTGAACGGCACTATGTGGTTGAGTGCTCTTCCTACCAGATCGATCTTGCCCCTTCGATCAATCCGACGGCCGGTGTGCTGCTCAACCTGACGCCGGACCATCTCGACCGCCATGGCACGATGCAACACTACGCCTCGATCAAGGAGCGGCTGGTGGCCGGCAGCGAGACGGCAATCATCGGTGTCGACGATTCCTGGTGCGCCCAGATCGCCGATCGGCTGGAGCGGGCCGGCCGGCAGGTCATTCGGATTTCCAAGCGCCTGCCGCTGACCGACGGTTATTTCGCTGACGGCACCAACTTAATGGAAGCCGTGCACGGCCGCTACAGCCGTGTCGCCTTCCTCGAAGGCATCGGCTCGTTGCGCGGCCAGCACAATGCGCAGAACGCGCTGGCCGCCGCCGCCGCCTGCCTCAAGGTCGGGCTCGAGCTCGGCGAGATCCAATCCGGACTGGAGAGTTTCCCTGGGCTGGCGCACCGCATGGAGCAGGTCGGCCGCAAAGGGCATGTGCTGTTCGTCAACGATTCCAAGGCGACCAATGCCGATGCCGCTGCACCGGCGCTGTCGAGCTTTGCGCGTATCTACTGGATTGCCGGCGGCCTGCCGAAAGAGGGCGGCATCGAGCCGTTACGCGGCTTCTTCCCGCGCATCGCCAAGGCCTATCTGATCGGCGAAGCCGCACCGGCCTTTTCGGCGACGCTGGGCGAAGCGGTGCCCTACGAGATATCAGGCACGTTGGCGGCGGCAGTCGAACACGCCGCCCGCGATGCGGCCAGGGATAGTAGCGGCGAGGCAGTGGTGCTGCTGTCGCCGGCCTGCGCCAGTTTCGACCAGTTCAAGAATTTCGAAGTCCGCGGCGAGGCGTTCAGGCAAGCCGCAACCGCCATTGATGGCGTGAAGCCCATCGGAGGGACACGATAATGCAAAGCCGTCTCGACAAAAGCCCTGTGGCGACCTGGTGGTGGACGATCGATCGCTGGTTCCTGGCGGCGTTCCTGTCGCTGATGGGGCTCGGCATCGTTTTGTCCTTCGCCGCAAGCCCGGCGGTGGCCGAGCGCATCGGGCTCGACAGTTTCCACTTCGCGACACGCCAGATTATCTTCACCATTCCGGCGCTTGGGGTAATGCTGGCCGTCTCATTCCTTGAATCCAGGCAGATCCGGCGCATGGCGCTGGTCATGTTGTGCATCATGCTGTTTCTGATGGTGGCGGTGCTCTATATCGGCGTCGAGGTGAAGGGCGCGCGGCGCTGGGTGTCGCTAGCCGGCCTGTCGATCCAGCCGTCCGAGTTCCTGAAACCGGCCTTCGTCATCATCTGCGCCTGGCTGTTCGCCGAGCACAAGCGCCAGCCCGACATTCCGGGCAATTTGTTCGCCATGTTGCTGCTTGCACTGGTCATCTCGCTGCTGGTGGCGCAGCCTGACCTTGGGCAGACCATGCTGGTGCTCGGCACCTGGGGGGTGATGTTCTTCATGGCCGGATTGCCGTGGCTGTGGATCGTCGCGCTGGGTGCTGCAGGCGTCGGCGGCGTGTTCGCCGCCTATGCAGTGTTCCCGCACGTTGCCGGCCGTATCGACCGCTTCATGACCGGCGAGGGCGACACGTTCCAGGTCGACATGGGCCGCGAGGCGCTGATCAATGGCGGCTGGTTCGGCGTCGGGCCGGGCGAGGGCACCGTCAAACGGGTCATCCCCGACAGCCATGCCGACTTCGTCTTCTCGGTCGCCGGCGAGGAATTCGGGCTGATCATGTGCTTCTTCATCATGTCCATCTTCGGGTTCATCGTGCTGCGCGGCCTCAACACGGCACTCAAGGAGCAGGACGATTTCACACGCTATGCGGTTGGCGGCCTGGTCACGGTCTTCGGCCTGCAGTCGGTCATCAACATGGCCGTCAATCTGCAGCTGATGCCCGCCAAGGGCATGACGCTGCCGTTCATTTCCTACGGCGGTTCCTCGCAGATCGCGATCGCCATCTCGATGGGCATGGTGCTGGCGCTGACGCGCAAGCGCCCGGAAAAGCGCAAGCAGCTGGGCTTCATGCCGTCGCCGCGTGCGATGCCGGCGGAGTGAGATGGCGAAGGGGGTCATCCTTCTGGCGGCAGGCGGAACCGGCGGACATCTGTTCCCGGCCGAGGCGCTGGCGCACGAACTGACCGGGCGCGGCTGGGCGGTGCACCTGGCGACGGACGAACGCGCCGAGCGCTTTGCCGGGCAGTTCCCGGCGGCCGCCATCCATCCGATCCAGTCGGCGACGATGGGGTCGAAAAATCCTTTTGCCGTGCTCGCCGCATTTTGGAAAATCTGGCGCGGGGTGCGGCAGGCATCGGCCGTCATCGCCAGCATCAAGCCCGCCATCGTGGTCGGCTTCGGTGGTTATCCGACACTGCCGCCGCTTTACGCGGCGACCCGGCGCAAGGTGCCGACGCTGATCCACGAGCAGAACGCGGTGATGGGCCGTGCCAACCGGGCGCTCGCCGGCCGCGTCGACGCTATTGCCGGTGGTTTCCTACCGGAAGACACAAGTGCTACAGGCGTCAAGACGGTGACCACCGGCAATCCGGTCAGGCCGCAAGTGCTGGAAGCGGCGAAGACGCCTTATGCCGCATCGGCCGGTGAAGAGCCGTTCCGATTTCTGGTGTTTGGCGGCAGTCAAGGCGCGCAGTTCTTTTCCGATGCGGTGCCGGCGGCGATCGCCCGGCTTTCCGATGCACAGCGCAGGCGGCTGGCGATCACCCAGCAGGCGCGCGCCGACGATGTGCCGCGGGTGAAAGCGGCCTATGCCACGCTTGACATCGAGGCCGAGGTGTCGCCCTTCTTCACCGACATGGCGGCGCGGCTGGCGGCGGCGCATCTGGTGATGTCGCGCTCCGGCGCATCGACCGTATCGGAAATCGCGGTGATCGGCCGGCCGGCGCTGCTGGTGCCTTATCCGCACGCGCTCGACCACGACCAGGCGGCGAATGCGGCGGCCCTTGCGGCAGCGGGCGGCGCCGAGGTGCATCCGCAATCCACGCTTTCGGCGGAGCGGATCGCCGTGCTTGTCGGCGGGCTGATGGATGATCCAGGCAAGGCGGCGACAATGGCCGCGGCGGCGAAATCGTCCGGAAAACCGGATGCCGCGCGGTTGCTCGCCGATCTGACAGAGGCTATTGCGTCCAGGAAATCCGTTTCGGAATTCAGGAAGGAGACGCACGCATGAAGATGCCACAGACGATCGGCCTCGTGCATTTCATCGGCATTGGCGGCATCGGCATGAGCGGCATCGCCGAGGTGCTGCACAATCTCGGCTACAAGGTGCAAGGGTCCGACCAGGCCGACAGCGCCAATGTGCAGCGGCTGCGCGACAAGGGCATCGAATGCTTCGTCGGCCACCAGGCCGAAAACCTCGGCGAGGCCGAGGTGGTCGTCGTCTCCACCGCAATCAAGAAATCCAATCCGGAACTGAAGGCGGCGAGAGAGAAGTTGCTGCCGATCGTGCGGCGCGCCGAAATGCTGGCCGAGTTGATGCGGTTCCGCCAAGCGGTCGCGATCGGCGGCACGCATGGCAAGACGACGACGACTTCGATGGTGGCGACGCTACTCGAAGCCGGCGGGCTCGACCCGACGGTGATCAATGGCGGCATCATCAATGCCTATGGCACCAATGCCCGCATGGGCGACGGCGAATGGATGGTGGTCGAGGCCGACGAGAGCGACGGCACCTTCCTCAGGCTGCCGGCCGAGATTGCCGTCGTCACCAATATCGACCCCGAGCATCTCGATCATTACGGCTCCTTCGACAAAGTGCGCGAGGCGTTTCGTCAGTTCGTCGAGAATGTGCCGTTCTACGGCTTCGGCGTGATGTGCACCGACCATCCCGAGGTGCAGGCGCTGGTCGCCCGCATCGAGGACCGGCGCGTCATCACCTATGGCGAAAATGCGCAGGCCGACGTGCGCTTCACCAATCACCGCATGGACGGCCCGACCTCGGAATTCGACGTGGTGATCCGCGACCGCAAGACGCACGGCCAGATAACGATATCAGGTCTGCGGCTGCCCATGCCCGGACGTCACAATGTCTCCAATGCGACGGCGGCGATTGCCGTCGCGCATGAGCTCGGCCTTTCGGCTGAGGCAATCAAGAAGGGCCTGTCGTCCTTCGCCGGCGTCAAGCGGCGTTTCACCCATACCGGTTCGTGGAACGGTGTCGATGTGTTCGACGATTACGGTCATCATCCAGTCGAGATCACGGCGGTACTGAAGGCCGCGCGCAGCGCCACCAAGGGCCGCATCATCGCCGTTACCCAACCGCATCGCTTCACCCGGCTGCGCGATCTGTTCGACGAGTTTTCCGTCTGCTTCAACGACGCCGATACGGTAATGGTGGCGCCCGTCTATGCGGCCGGCGAGGAACCGATCGACGGCGTTACGTCCGACGCACTGGTGTCGCGCATCCGCTCCGGCGGCCATCGCGACGCACGCTACATCGAAGGTCCGGCGGCGATCGGGCCGATCGTTCGCGAGGTGGCGAAGCCGGGCGATTTCGTCGTTTTCCTCGGCGCCGGCAACATCACCCAATGGGCCTATGCGCTGCCCAGGGAACTCGGCGGGACCATCTCATGATGCGCGGCCAGGCGTTGATCGAGAAGCTTGGCGACCGGCTTGCCGGACTGCGCGGCCGCATCACGCCCAATGCCGAGATGGACAAGATCACCTGGTTCCGAGCCGGCGGGCTCGCCGACGCATTGTTCCAGCCGGCCGACGAGGACGATCTTGCCGCGTTCCTGAAGGCGGTGCCCGAGGAAATACCACTGACCATCGTCGGCGTCGGCTCGAACCTGCTTGTCCGTGACGGCGGCGTTGCGGGCTTCGTCATCCGGCTTTCGGCCAAAGGCTTTGGCGAGACCGAAGTGATTGCGCCGACCATGATCAAGGCGGGCGCCGCAACGCCCGACAAGCGTCTTGCGGCCGTTGCCTACGAGGCCGGCATTGGTGGCTTTCATTTCTACCACGGCATTCCCGGCGCCATTGGCGGAGCGCTGAGGATGAACGCCGGCGCCAATGGCGTCGAGACACGCGAGCGTGTGGTCGAGGTGCGGGCACTCGACCGCAAGGGCAATGTTCATACGCTGAGCAATGCCGACATGGGCTATGCCTATCGCCATTCAGCGGCGCCGTCGGGGCTGATCTTCACATCGGCGCTGCTCGAAGGCGTTCCAGAGGATAAGGCGGCGATCAAGGCCGCGATGGATGCTGTCCAGAACCATCGCGAGACCGTGCAGCCGATCCGCGAAAAAACCGGAGGCTCGACCTTCAAGAATCCCGAGGGCACCTCGGCCTGGAAGGAAATCGACAAGGCCGGCTGCCGCGGCCTGATGGTCGGCGGGGCGCAGATGTCGCCGATGCATTGCAACTTCATGATCAACACCGGAACCGCCACCGGGTACGAGCTTGAATATCTCGGTGAGACGGTGCGTGCGCGCGTGCTCGAAAAATCGGGCATCCGGCTGCAGTGGGAGATCAAGCGCATCGGTAATTTTCGGCCGGGCCATGCGGTCCAGGAATTTCTTGGGCAGTTGCTTTAGGCAAGTCGACCGCCGTTGCTTTTCGGACTCATGAATTCACATTTTGCTGCCGTTTTTGCGGAAAGTGAATCCATCGGAATCGTAAGCACTTGCCAGCGAATCAACTCTCTGATTCTCTGCCCTGAAGCGTTTCCTGATTTGAGTCGTTTCGACGCGTTGCTCGCGTTTCCGTCTGGGGGGCAACCTGCCGGGAGACTCGGACTCAATGTTGCGGAAACACGGAGCGAAGTTGCTCGGCGCGTATGAGTGTGCGCGATGCTTTTCGGGTCATGCACGATAGTGCAGGCCTGCTGCGAGAGGAAATGACGGGGAATGACAAGCAAGCACGTGGCCGTCCTTCTGGGAGGATTCTCGTCCGAGCGGCCCGTGTCCCTGTCGTCGGGCAAAGCCTGCGCCGATGCGCTCGAGGGAGAGGGCTACCAGGTCACCCGCGTCGACGTCTCGCGCGACATCGGCTCGGTGCTCAGCGCGCTCAAGCCTGACGTCGTCTTCAACGCACTGCACGGCCCTTTCGGCGAGGACGGCACCATCCAGGGCATCCTCGAGTACCTCGCCATTCCGTACACGCATTCGGGCGTGCTTGCCTCGGCGCTCGCGATGAACAAGGAACAGGCCAAGAAGGTCGCCAAGGCGGCCGGCATTCCGGTGGCGGAATCGAAGGTGGCCAATCGCTTCGCCATCCAGAACAAGCACCCGATGAAGCCGCCCTATGTGGTCAAGCCGGTCAACGAAGGGTCGAGCTTCGGTGTCGTCATCGTGCATGAAGGCCAGTCGCATCCGCCGCAGATCATCGGCTCGTCCGAGTGGAGATACGGCGATACGGTCATGGTCGAGCGTTATGTGCACGGGCGGGAATTGACCTGCGCGGTGATGGGCGATGTGGCGCTCGGTGTCTGCGAGATCATCCCGACCGGCCATTCCTTCTACGACTATGATTCAAAATACGTCGCGGGAGGATCAAAACACGAATGCCCGGCAAAACTTTCACCGAATATTTACCAAAAAATACAGACACTGGCACTCAAGGCTCATCAAGCTATCGGCTGTCGGGGCGTTTCCCGATCGGACTTCCGTTATGACGATCGTCACTCCGAAAACGGCGAAATTGTCTGGCTCGAGGTCAACACCCAGCCGGGCATGACGCCGACGTCTTTGGTGCCGGAAATCGCCGCGCAAGCGGGACACTCGTTCGGCGATTTGTTGAGTTGGATGGTGGAGGACGCTTCGTGTCTGCGTTGAAGTGGGGACAGGGCAGGAGGAAGGGCGCGGCCGGGCCGGCGCTGTTCGGCATGCCGTTGTCGTTCGACCATTTCGTGCTGCCGCGCCTGCTCCGCCGGCCGGTGCGCGTGCTGGCGCGCCTCGGCGAGGGCGACTTCGAAGCGCCGCCCTATTGCGCTGCCATGCTGTCGGCGGCGTTGCTTATTTCGAGCAGTGCCTATGGCGCCTATCTCGGCGGACATGCCGACGCCATCGTCCAGAGTGTCACCGCCCGAACCGGCTTTGCCGTCGATCAGGTCAAGGTCGTCGGCAACCGCGAAACATCCGAGATCGATATTCTCGACAGGCTGGAACTCGACGGCTGGACCTCGCTGATCGGCTTCGACGCCGAAACCGCGCGCGAACGCATCACCACGCTACCCTGGGTCGAAGCCGCGGCAGTGCGCAAGGTCTACCCGCATACGCTGGAAGTGCGCGTCGAGGAGCGCGAGCCGTTCGCGCTGTGGCAGCAAGGCAGCGCGCTTTCGGTCATCGAGAAATCCGGCGCCGTCATTGCGCCGTTCTCCGGCGGCAAGCAGATATTGCTGCCGCTGATCATCGGCACCGGCGCACCGGCCAAAGCGCCGGATTTCCTAGCGAAGATCAAGAATTATCCGGAGCTCGCCGCGCGGATCAAGGGCTATATCCGCATCGGCGAACGGCGCTGGGATCTCAAGCTTGAAAACGGCATCACGATCAAACTTCCCGAAGACGGCGAGGATCAGGCGATTGCCGACCTGGTCAGGATGGACCACGAGAACGGGCTTTTGACGCGCGACATCGCTGCCGTCGACATGCGCCTTTCCGATCGTCTGGTCGTCCAGCTGACGCCGGAGGCGGCGACACAGCGCGAGGCCGCGCTCAACGAAAAGCCCAAGATGCTGAAGCGCAAGCCGGAGACGAAAATATGAGCTGGCTTGGCGGCAATAGCGATGCTTCGGCGCGCCGGTCCGGCATCTTGACGGTGCTGGATGTCGGCTCCAGCAAGGTCTGCTGCGTGGTGGCCAAGCTCAAGCCGCGCGAGGATGGCAAGCTGCTGCGCGGACGCTCGCATCGCGTCCAGGTGATCGGCATCGGCCACCAGAAATCGCAAGGCGTGAAATCGGGCGTCGTCATCGATCTCGACCGCGCCGAGCACGCCATCCGTCTTGCCGTCGACGCCGCCGAACGCATGGCGGGACTGACGGTCGATTCGCTGATCGTCAACATGACTGCCGGCCGGTTGAAGAGCGAGGCTTTTTCGGCCACCATCAATCTCGGCGGCCATGAGGCCGACGAGGCCGACATCAAGCGCGTGCTTGCCGCCGGCGCCAAGCAGGCTCTGCGGGCCGAGCGCGAGGTGATCCATTCGCTTCCCGTAGCCTTTTCTCTGGATGCCGAGCGCGGTGTGCGCGATCCGCGCGGCATGGTTGGCGACCAGCTTGGCGTCGACATGCACGTGCTGACGGGCGACGCGGCGCCTTTGCGCAATCTTGAGCTCTGCATCAACCGCTCGCATCTGTCGGTCGAGCGCATGGTGGCGACGCCTTATGCCAGCGGGCTTGCCGCGCTGGTCGACGACGAGCTCGAAATGGGCGCGGCCTGCATCGACATGGGCGGCGGCACGACGACGATCTCGGTATTTTCGGAAGGCAAGTTCGTCCACGGCGACGCCATCGCGATCGGCGGCAACCACGTCACGCTGGATATGGCCAAGGGCCTGTCGACCTCGCTCGATGCCGCCGAAAGGCTGAAAGTGATGCATGGCTCGGCGCTGCCTGGCAGTGCCGACGACCGCGACCTGGTTTCCATCCATCCGATCGGCGAGGACGGCGAGGTGCCGTTGCAGATCCCGCGCTCGGTGATGACACGCATCATCCGCGCCCGCATCGACGAGACGCTGGAATTGCTGCGCGACCGCCTGAACAAGTCCGGCTACGGCAATGCCGTCGGCAAGCGTGTGGTGCTGACCGGCGGCGCCAGCCAGCTTGCCGGCCTGCCCGAAGCAGCACGCCGCATTCTCGGCCGCAATGTGCGCATCGGACGCCCGCTTGGCGTGGCAGGCCTGCCCGAGGCGGCCAAGGGGCCGGCTTTTTCGACGCCCGTCGGGCTTCTGATCTACCCGCAGATGGCGAGCTTCGAGAGCCGCCCGGCGAAGGGAATTTCCGGTCTTCGGATGACCGGAACAGGCGGAAAACTGCATCGAATGAGTCAGTGGTTGAGAGACAGTTTTTAATTTGACGGGGACAGCCCCATAGGCGGCCGCGGCGGCGAAGCGGCGGGAAAGGCAAAGGACGAAGACAATGACCATCAATCTGCAGAAGCCGGACATCACCGAGCTCAAGCCGCGCATCACCGTGTTCGGTGTCGGCGGCGGCGGCGGCAATGCCGTCAACAACATGATCACCGCCGGCTTGCGCGGCGTCGAATTCGTGGTGGCCAACACCGACGCACAGGCACTGACGATGTCGAAGGCCGAGCGGCTGATCCAGCTCGGCGCGCATGTCACCGAGGGTCTCGGCGCCGGATCGCAGCCTGAAGTCGGGCGCGCGGCGGCGGAAGAGTGCATCGATGAGATCATCGATCATCTCTCCAACACGCATATGTGCTTCGTCACTGCCGGCATGGGCGGCGGCACCGGCACCGGGGCGGCTCCCGTCGTTGCCCGCGCTGCCCGCGAAAAGGGTATCCTTACCGTCGGCGTCGTCACCAAGCCGTTCCACTTCGAAGGCCAGCGCCGCATGAAGACGGCCGACATGGGTATCGAGGAACTACAGAAATGCGTCGACACCCTGATCGTCATTCCCAACCAGAACCTGTTCCGGCTGGCCAATGACAAGACCACCTTCGCCGATGCCTTCGCCATGGCCGACCAGGTGCTCTATTCGGGCGTTGCCTGCATTACCGACCTGATGGTCAAGGAAGGCCTGATCAATCTCGACTTCGCCGACGTCCGCTCGGTCATGCGCGAAATGGGCAAGGCGATGATGGGAACCGGCGAGGCTTCGGGCGAGGGCCGCGCAATGGCCGCGGCTGAAGCCGCCATCGCCAACCCGCTGCTCGACGAGACCTCGATGAAGGGCGCCAAGGGCCTGCTGATCTCGATCACCGGCGGCCGCGACCTGACCCTGTTCGAAGTCGATGAGGCCGCAACCCGCATTCGCGAAGAGGTCGACCAGGACGCCAACATCATTCTGGGTGCCACCTTCGACGAGGAACTCGAAGGCGTTATCCGCGTGTCGGTGGTCGCCACCGGCATCGACAAATCGGCGGCCGAAATCGCTGCCGCGCCGATCGCCATCCGCGCGGCTCCGCCGAAGCCGGTCAGCCGCCCGGCGGCCCAGGTCACGGAAATGCGCCCGGCGCCTGTCCAGCAACCGATCTATGAACCACGTGCTGCCGATCCGGTCGCCGAGGCCATTCAGCTCGCCGAGGCGAATGCGGCAGCGATGGCGCAGGCCCGCCCGGCACCGGTCGCCCATGCGGAAGACTTCCGTCCGCAGAGCAAGATCTTCCAGGCGCCTCCCGCTCAGCCGCAGCCAATGATGCAGCCGGCGGTTCAGCAAGCGATGCAGCCCGCTCCGCATCGTGAAATGCCGCAGCCGGTTGCCGCGGCACCCCAGCGCATGCCGCGGGTCGAGGATTTCCCGCCGCAGGTGAAGGCCGAAGTGGAAGCCAAGGCCCGCCCGGCCGACCACGAGAACAGCGGCCCGATGGGCTTGCTCAAGCGCCTGACCAACGGCTTGACCCGCCGCGAAGAGGAACCTGCAAGACTGCAGCCGGCGCAGCCTCGCGAACCGAAACTGCGCCAGGCGCCGGCGGAAGTGCGCCGCCTAGCCAGCCAGGATCCGCAGCTTTACGCACCGCGTCGCGGCCAGCTGGATGAGCAGGGCCGCCTGACGCCGCAGAGCCGGGCTGTCCAGGAAGACGATCAGTTGGAGATTCCCGCCTTCCTGCGCCGACAGGCCAATTGATCTGTTAACGGTTCGTAACAGTTGTTAACAGGCGAGCAGGAAACTGTTCGCCTGTTAATATTAAAAATACTTTTAAAACAAAGACTTATGCGGCAATCCCGCGCTGGGCCGCGGTTACAACGAGTAAGAAACCGTGATTTGGAGTCTCCCCGCGGGACCATTATCTTCGCCACCGACCAAAGTCGGTTTGCTGGGAGTCTCGGGGAAGTGGCCCTGCCTGCCGATCAATTAAGAGCCGCGCCCTCAGGGCAGATGAAGCGGACCTAGGCAGTACGGGCTATGGGGATTGTTTTGCACGACTATCAGACGACACTTAAATCGCGTGCGACGCTGACCGGCATCGGCGTTCACAGTGGCAATCCGGTCACTGTCCATTTCCTGCCGGCAGACGCCGATACGGGTGTCGTCTTCCAGCTTTCGAATGCAAACGGAAGCCACGAATTTCGCGCGCTCGTTTCCGAGGTCGGTGCCACCGACCTCTGCACCATGCTCGGCGATCCGCAAGGCGAGCACATCGCCACCGTCGAGCACCTGATGGCGACGCTTTTCGGGCTTGGGATCGACAATCTCGTCATCGAAATCGATGGCCATGAGGTGCCTATCCTCGACGGCAGCGCAGTGATGTTCGTCGAGGCCATTGACCAGGCAGGCATCGAAACGCTGCCGGTCAAGCGTCGCTACATCAGGGTGGTCAAGCCGGTTCGTATCGAGAACGGCGCCTGCTGGGCGGAGTTCCGGCCCTATGACGGCACGCGCTTCGAGATCGAGATCGATTTCGAAAGCCCGGCGATCGGGCGCCAGCTTTTTGCATCCGACATGAACGCCGACATTTTCCGGCGTGACGTCGCGCGGGCCCGCACTTTCGGTTTCATGAAGGACGTCGAGCGGCTGTGGGCGGCCGGCTATGCGCTCGGCTCCTCGTTGGAAAACTCCCTGGTGATCGGCGACGACAACCGCGTGATCAACATCGGAGGCCTGCGCTATCCGAACGAGTTCGCGCGCCACAAGACCATGGATGCGATGGGCGATCTGGCGCTCGCCGGCGCCCGGTTCATCGGCTGCTTCCGCTCCTATCGTGGTGGCCACAGGCTGAACGCCGCTGCGCTGCGCCGTCTATTGTCGGACCGTTCGGCTTTCGAGATCGTCGAGACGACGCGCCGCGAGCGCGGGCGTACCGCGGAGATGAGCGCCGTCAACGCACCCCTCTATGCGCCCTGGATGATCTGATTCTTAAGGTCTTACGGCCCACGTTGCGGTCAAGCTGTGTTGCATGGATGCATCACTGGCCGGCCAAATTACACGGCTTTCCAGGTGGCGCCAAACCGCCACAAAAATGTGCGATTGGCCGGGGATAGCGTTGCCGGGCAAGGCAATTATGGTTTATGGCTGCTGCCGTCGACTGAAATGACGCCGAAAGGGCGGAATCCAAACATGTTTTTCAAGCGAGTTGGTCAATCGAAGGCGCTGCGGCGGGCTGTTTTCCTGGCGCTTTCGGTGGTCGTTCCATCGCTGTTTCTGTCGGCCTGCATGTCGTCCGAGAAGGACGTCGACCTGTCGACCTATGTCGATCAGACCGAGCCGGCCGACGTGCTCTACAATCAGGGTCTCGCCAATCTGAATGCCGGGCGACTGCAGGAGGCAAGCCGCAAGTTCGATGCCGTCGACCGCCAGCATCCATATTCCGAATTCGCCCGCAAATCGATGGTGATGGGTGCCTTTGCCGACTACCGTCAGGGCAATTACGATGAGGCGATCGGTTCGGCCAAGCGCTACCTGACCCTCTACCCGTCGACCGACGATGCAGCCTATGCCCAATATATTATCGGGCTGAGCTACTACCGCCAGATCAAGGACGTCACCCAGGACCAGAAGGAAGCGCGTCTTACCGCGCAGACGATGCAGGACCTGGTGACGCGCTGGCCGACTTCCGAATATGTCGATGATGCCAAGGAGAAGATCCGCTTCGCCAACGATCAGCTCGCAGGCAAGGAGATGCAGATCGGCCGCTACTATCTCGAGCGCCGCGAATACATCGCGGCCGTCAAACGGTTCCGCAACGTCGTGGAGAACTATTCCAACACACGCCATGTCGAGGAAGCGCTGGCGCGTCTTACCGAGAGCTACTATGCGATGGGGCTGACGTCGGAAGCACAGACCGCTGCGGCCGTGCTCGGCACCAACTATCCCGACAGCCAGTGGTACAAGGACTCCTACAAGCTCCTGCAGAGTGGTGGGCTCGAGCCGCGCGAGAATGCCGGATCGTGGATCTCCAAGGCCGGGAAGCTGATCACCGGCGCCTGAGCGGCGCGTCACCATGCTCTCCAGACTGTCGATCCGCGATATCGTTCTGATCGAAAAGCTGGACATCGACTTCTCGTCCGGCCTTTCGGTCCTTACCGGCGAAACCGGCGCCGGAAAATCTATCCTGCTCGACGCTTTGTCGCTGGCGCTTGGCGCCCGCGGCGACGCTTCGCTGGTGCGGCATGGCGCGGCACAAGGCCAGATCATCGCCGTGTTCGACGTACCGCGCAACCACGCGGCTCGCATGCTGCTTGCCGAGAATGCCATCGAGGACGACGGCGACATCATCCTGCGCCGCGTCCAGACGGCTGACGGCCGCACGCGCGTGTTCGTCAATGACCAGCCGTCCAGCGTGACGCTGATGCGCGACATCGGCCGTGCGCTGGTCGAGATCCACGGCCAGCATGACGAGCGCGCTTTGGTCGATCCCGGCGCCCATCGCGAGTTGCTCGACAGTTTCGGCGGCCATCTCGGCGCTGCTCGGGCAACCGGCGAGGCGTGGCGGCATTGGCGTACCTGCGAGCAGGAATTTTCACGGCACCGGGCCAAAGTCGAGGCAGCTGCCCGTGAGGCCGATTATCTGCGTGCTGCGGTCGCCGAATTGACCAGGCTCGATCCGCAACCGGGCGAAGAGACCGAACTGGCCGAACTGCGCGCCTCGATGATGCGTGCCGAAAAGATCGCCTCGGAAATCCACGATGCGCAGGATGTGCTCTCGGGCCCGTCCTCGCCCTTGCCGCAACTGGCCAGCCTGCTCAGGCGGCTGCAGCGAAAGGCGACCGAAGCGCCGGGGCTGCTCGAGGACGTCGTCAAATCGCTCGACGAAGCGATGCTGTCGCTCGACGCGGCGCAGTCGGGCGTCGAAGCAGCACTTCGCGCGACCGAATATGATCCGCAGCGGCTGGAGAAGGCTGAGGAGCGGCTGTTTTCGCTGCGTGCCGCCTCGCGCAAGCACAGCGTCGCCGTGGATGACCTGGCGCAATTGCGTGACACCATGGCTGCCGACCTTGCCGATCTCGACGCCGGCGAGGAGCGCCTGCATGCGCTGGAGAAACAGGCTGCAGCGGCGCGCCAGGCCTACGACATTACGGCGGCCCAGCTGTCGTCGTTTCGCCATGCGGCGGCCGTCGGGCTGACCAAGGCGGTAATGGCCGAACTGCCGGCGCTGAAGCTCGAACGGGCCGAGTTCATCGTCGAGATCGCAAGCGATGCCGAGAGCCGCATGGAAGAAGGCATCGACCAGGTCGAGTTCTGGGTGCGCACCAATCCCGGCACCAGGCCCGGCCCAATGATGAAGGTCGCTTCCGGCGGCGAGCTTTCGCGCTTCCTGCTGGCGTTGAAAGTCGCGCTGGCCGATCGCGGGTCGGCGCCGACTTTGGTCTTTGATGAGATTGACACCGGCGTCGGCGGCGCGGTTGCCGACGCCATCGGCCAGCGGCTGGCGCGGCTGGCAAAACGCGTGCAGGTCCTTTCGGTCACGCATGCACCGCAAGTGGCCGCGCGCGCGGCGACGCATTTCCTCATCTCCAAATCAGGCGGTGCCGACCGGGTCTCGACCGGCATCGCCGAGATGGACCGGGCGGCACGGCAGGAAGAGATCGCACGCATGCTCGCCGGCGCCACCATTACAGACGAGGCGCGCGCGGCGGCCGAGCGGCTGCTGCGGGAGAACACCGCGGCAGCCTAGAGCGGTTCATCCTTCCGGAAACGCCGAACCGCTCTACCTCTTTGTTTTGCGCAATTCCGGACGGAAAACCGTTTCACAGTTTTCCTGGAATTGCTCCAGACGAGTTCGTTTCCGGCGCTCGCGACCTGAGTCAGGGTATGGCGCCATCCTGCTGTTCAGGAATGATTTTCGGCGTCTGGTCTCTCCCTGACGAGAGAATCCTGTTCTATTGTGTCGCGCCACCGTGGAGGGAGCAGTGCATGGACGAAAAACCAGTCGGTTCGCTCAGCGAAAGCGAGGCGGCAAGCGAGTTGATGCGGTTGGCGCAGGAGATCGCCGAGCACGACCGGCGCTACCATGGCGAGGACGCGCCGATAATCACGGATGCGGAATATGACGCGCTGACCCGGCGCAATCTCGCCATCGAACAGCGGTTCCCGCATCTTGTGCGCGAGGATTCGCCCTCGCGCAGGGTCGGCGCGCCGCCGGCGGAAGGTTTTGCCAAGGTGCGGCACGCGGTACCGATGCTCAGCCTGGCCAAGGCCTATACCGACCAGGACGTCGCGGACTTCATAGAACGGGGCCGGCGATTCTTTGATCGCGACAAGGATCTGAACATCGCCTTCACGGCAGAGCCGAAGATCGACGGGCTATCGGCTTCCCTGCGGTATGAAGGCGGTGTGTTCGTGCAGGGGGCAACGCGCGGCGACGGCGTCGTCGGCGAGGACATCACCGCCAATCTCAAGACCATCGCCGACATTCCCAAGACCTTGAAGGGATCGGGCTGGCCCGAGGTCATCGAAATACGCGGTGAGGTCTATATGACCTACGCGGAATTCGAGGCGCTGAAGCAACGCTCGGCGGCGATCGGCGGCCAGGATTACGTCAATCCGCGAAATACGGCGGCCGGGTCGCTCCGTCAGAAGGACCCGTCCGTTACCGCCAGCCGCAACCTCAAATTCTTTGCCTACGCCTGGGGCTATACTTCGAAGGATCCAGCTCCGACCCAATACGATTCCGTGCAAAAATTCGCGGAATGGGGGTTCAAGGTCAGTCCACTGATGGTCCGGGCAAAGTCGGTCGACGAACTGATCGCGCATTATCACCTCATCGAGGCCCAGCGCTCCTCGCTTGGCTATGACATCGACGGCGTGGTCTACAAGGTCGATCAATTGGAGCTGCAGCGCAGATGGGGCTTCGTCACCGGCGAACCACGCTGGGCCATCGCTCACAAATTTCCGGCCGAACAGGCGATGACGACCGTGCGCAGGATCGACATTCAGGTCGGCCGTACCGGTACGCTGGCGCCGGTTGCCCGGCTTGCCCCCATCACGGTCGGCGGCGTCGTGGTCGAAAATGTCACGCTTCACAACGAAGACTACATCAAGGGTCTGGACAGCAACGGCCAGCCGATCCGCGACGGCAACGACATACGTATCGGCGACACGGTGGTCATCCAGCGGGCGGGGGACGTCATTCCGCAGATCGTCAGCGTCGTCGTCGACAAGCGTCCGCCAGACGCCGTGCCCTACGAATTCCCGCACAAATGCCCGATCTGCGGCTCGCCGGCAACGCGCGAGATCAACGAGAAGACCGGCAAGGAAGATTCCCGCCGACGTTGCACCGGCGAGCTGATCTGCCCCGCCCAGGCCGTGGAAGGATTGCGTCACTTCGTGTCACGCGGCGCCATGGATATCGAAGGCCTGGGCGCTGAAAACATTGACCTGTTCTTCAATGCCGGGTTGGTCAAGACAGCAGCCGATATCTTCACTCTCCGGGATCGCCGTCCCGCCGTCATCAAGGCATTGGCGGAGCGGCGGGAGGAGCAGGCCAGACAGCGTGAGGCCGCATCGGGCAAAACGCGGAAGAATGTACGCGGTGTCGAAGAACGCAACTATGAAGGTCTCGACAAGCTCTTCGCTGCCATCGACGCTCGCCGCGAACCGGAACTCGATCGCTTCATCTTTGCGCTGGGCATCCGCCATATCGGCGAAACGACGGCCGCTGTGCTCGCCCGAACCTTCTCGACGGTCGAGGAGTTGATCCGCATTGGCAAGGAGACAGCAGCGGCAGCCGATCCACACAGCGTTTTTCCTTCGATCAACGGCATCGGCGATAGCGTGATAGGCGCTCTTCGCGATTTCTTCGGCAATGAACGCAACGACGCCGTGCTTGAAGCGCTGCTCACACAGGTCCACCCGAAGCCGTACATCGTGAACGTCTCAGCCGATAGTGCGGTCGCCGGCAAGACGATCGTGTTTACAGGCACGCTCGAAAAGATGACGCGCCCCGAGGCCAAGGCGATGGCTGAACGTCTCGGCGCGAAGGTCGCCGGCTCGGTTTCCGCGAAGACCGACCTCGTCGTCGCCGGGCCCGGTGCTGGCTCCAAGCTCAAGCTGGCTGCCGAACACGGTATCGAAGTCATCGATGAGGATGCCTGGCTCGAGCGGATCGGCAAGGGCTCGTGATGCCGGCTGAATTCAATGGTTTCGGTGGCAAGGCCATTCCCTTCCTCAAGGCACTGGATTTTCATCAGAGCCGGGAGTGGTTTTTGGAAAACCGCGAGCTCTTCGAGCGGGACCTGCGCAATCGCTTCGGCGATCTGGTCGAGGCGCTCTCCGAGCGCTTCACGGCATTGGGGCTCGGCCTGCGCGGCGACCGCAAGAAGTCGCTGTTCCGGATTAATCGCGACGTGCGTTTCGCCAAGGACAAACGGCCTTACAACCGGCATCTGTCGGCGATCCTTTCGCCCGACGGCACCAAGATGGAACAGGGCGTGTTTTACATCCACATCGGGCTCGAGCGCTGCTTTGCCGCTGTTGCCTGGTGGCAGCCCGGACCGGAGCTATTGCTGGCGCTGCGCAACGCCATCGCAAAGCGGCCCGCTGAGTTCCGCACGCTCGTCGCGGCGCTGAAGAAGAATGATCTCGAGCTCGACCCGGACGGCTGTATGAAGCGCACGCCGCGCGGCTTCGAGCACGTTATCGAGCCCGATCTCGTGGCCGCCATCCGCAACCGGCATTTCGCCGTCCGGCACGCAATCGAGCCGGCGGATATCTACGGAGCTGGATTGGTCGACGAACTCGTCGACTTCGTCATGCGGGCAAAACCGCTGCTCGACTGGGGCAGGGCGATCGAAGGCAAGGCTTCGCAGCGCTAGCGGAAAAGTCAGACGGTCAGCTGCGCCGCGCAGTGTAGAGGCTGGTGGTCATGTTGCGGGTTATGGAGCCTTGGAACTCGTCGCGGACGATGCGACCCAGCTCCGCCAGGATTGCTTCGCGGTCACTGCGGATGTTGATATTGGAAAAAGTGGCATAGAGGGCGACCGTCTGGTCAGGATCGAGGACGAGCGACCAGACACTTGTCCGATGTTCGATGGCATCGAACGCGCCGGTTCGCTCCAGTGCCGCCACGCGGGCCTCGGCATCAAGGGCGAACGGAATACCATTTGAGCCCGCCGACGGGCTCGAAGGCCCGTCAAGCAGCGCCTTGGTCGCATCATGAAAGGGATCGGGGCGACTGTCGTCGCCGAATACATTCCAGACCATTGCCCACCAGCCGCCCGGCCGAAGCAGCTCTGCGACCTTGATCAGCGCCGTGTCCTCATCCAGCCAATGAAAGGCAGTGGCGCTGACACCGAGATCAAAACCGGCCTTCTCAAGGACGGCATCCTCAAACGCAGAGACGCTCACCGAGAGCGCCTTGTCCTGAATAGTCTCGCAAAGGAAAGTCGCGAGGCGGGAATCCGGCTCAATGGCGAGCAACGGGCTCGCGCCCAGTTCGAGTAAGCGGCGCGTTGCAGTTCCTGTACCTGCGCCAATCTCGAACGTCGCCGTGCCATGCGCGAGACGGCACCGCTCACATAGAATTTCGAATACCCAATCAGGATACCCAGGTCGCGTCGCGTGATAGCTGCCGGGATCGGCGCCGAAGGCCAGGCGGCCGAATTTTGGATCGATGAAAAATTCGCTCATTGGAACCACCTGTCCGGCCCAGCAGGTTGGTCTATGGCCGTCGCTTCGGCAAGGACCGATCGTCGCCAACGAATATGCGCTCAGGTACCAAGCCTCTGATTTTGTCCACAAGTCTGGAAGCGAACTTGCCGCGATGCTTCAGCTATCATTTCCGCTGATCGTTTGCCTCAAGCGAATTGGTGTGACAAGCCGGACCGCCCTCTCTACATACGGCCCTTCCCAAGGAGCGGTCGATGTCGGCGGAAGCAATCTCCGAAAACGGTGCGAGAAGCGATTTCTGGGACGGCGTGCGGCTGAGCATGCCCGTCGTGGTGGCGTCGGCACCGTTTGCATTGCTGTTCGGGGCGCTCGCCGTCGACAACGGCTTTTCCGTGATCGAGGCGTTCTTGATGAGCGCGACGGTGTTCGGCGGCGCCAGCCAGATGGTCGGCATCGAGCTGTTCGGGCAGCATGTCGCGCCGTGGCTGATCGTGCTGTCGATCTTCGCCGTGAATTTTCGGCATGTGCTCTATTCGGCCGGTATCGGCCGGCGAATCGCGCATTGGCCGCTGGTGCAGCAGGCGATAGGCTACTTCGTGCTGACCGATCCGCAGTTCGCGGTGGCCGAGCGCAAGGCGGAGGCCGGCGAGACCGTCGGCTTTGCCTGGTATATGGGGCTCGGGCTGCCGGTCTACGTGTTCTGGGTCATCGAAAGCGCGCTCGGGGCGGTGTTCGGCAAACTTATTCCCGACACCCACGCGCTGGGCATCGACTTCCTGCTGCCGATCTATTTTCTCGGCCTGGTCATGAGCTTCCGCAAGCGGCCGCTGTGGCTGCCGGTGGTCGTCGCAAGCGCTGCCGCCTCCATCATTGCCTACAAGACGGTCGGCTCGCCCTGGCATGTCTCCATCGGCGCGCTGGCCGGCGTGCTGCTCGCCGTCATCCTGCCGCCCCGCCACAGCGGCGTGGAGGTACGACCATGAGCACGACGTTGTGGATCATCGTCGCCGCTTCGATCGCGACCTATTTGACACGCATTGGCGGTCATCTGGTGATCTCACGCTTCGACCATATCCATCCGCGTGTTGAGGCCGGGCTGAACGCCGTGCCGGCGGCGGTGCTGACCACGCTTGTGGCGCCGGCAGCGCTGAGCGCCGGACCGGCGGAATGGGGGGCCTTGGTCGTCGCCGGCCTGGTCTCGCTGCGCGGCGGCCTTATGGCGATGTTCCTGGCGGGTGCTGCCGTGCTGATCCTCGCGCGGCAGGTCGTCGGCTGATCGACTTTTGCCTTGGCGGCGAGAGCACACATGCGCTTTACCGCAGCGACTATTGCGGCGCTGACCCGCGACAGGCTCAGCCGGATCGCCTCCGATCTCTTCTGGTGGGCGCGACGGACGGCGTCGCTATAGAGCGCTTCGCGCTGCTTCGGCGTCAATGCGCTTAGATCGGTCGGCTGGATGCCGAAGGGCTCACGCGACATTTCCATCTCGCCAGGTTTGCCGTGTTCATCGGCAGCTACACCGGCGATTTACGGGAAAGGCATAATCAGCTAAAATGAATAATTAAGATCGTTATGTTCTCCAGGAGAGATGTATGGACTTGGCCGATCTGCGCATCTTCCGCACGGTGGTGCGCGAGGGCGGAATCACCAGGGCGGCGGAAAAACTGTTTCGCGTGCAATCGAACGTGACCACACGCATCCGGCAGCTCGAAGAGGATCTCGGCGTGCAGCTGTTTATCCGGGAGGGCAAGCGCCTGCACGTATCGCCCGCCGGTCACAAATTGGTCGGGTATGCGGATCGGTTGCTGGCGCTTGCAGAGGAGGCGCGAACGGCGATGCTTGATCCACGCCCGCGCGGCACGCTTCGCCTAGGTGCCATGGAGAGCACCGCCGCGGCACGGCTTCCAAGTCTGCTCGCCGAATATCACGCACGTCATCCCGACGTGGAAATCCAGTTGCGCACCGGCAATCCGCAGGTTCTCGCGACGGCCATGCTTGCCGGCGACCTCGATGCAGCGTTCGCCGCCGAGCCGATCGCCGACGCTCCGTTCGAAAAGCTGCCCGCATTTCACGAGCAGCTGGTCATTGTCTCGGCGGCATCGCGCGTTTCGATCGACGACCGCCTGGACATGCCCAAAACAATGATAGCCTTCGAGCACGGCTGCCCGCACCGCCGGCGGCTGGAACAATGGTATGCGCGAAGAGGGTTCATGGCCGAGAAAACCATCGAGCTTGGTTCATACCATGCCATCCTTGGTTGCGTGGTGGCTGGCATGGGCATAGCGCTGATGCCGAAAAGTGTGCTTTCGGGTTTCCCAGAGAGCCACTGGCTAAATCTGCACGAACTGCCCGCTGACGAAGACAACGCCGTCACGGTGTTGTTTTGGCGCAAGGGAGCCGATTCTCCCAACGTCACGGCTTTGCAGGGACTGCTTGCGGAGCAAAGTCTGTCACTCGGCGTTGCGGCCGCGGCTATTGCTTGAAGTCGTGCGGCAGAGGGGCGGTTGCTTTTTCCAGCCAGGCCAGCGTTTCGCCGTCGAGCATCGGTCCAATCTCGGCCAGTACGCGCGCATGGTATTCGTCAAGCCAATGCAACTCGTCGCGGGTTAAAAGGTCCGATCGGACCAGCCGCTTGTCGATCGGCGCCAGCGTCAGTGTCTCGAAGCCGTGCATGGCGATGTCGCCGCCCTCGATTGCCTCGGCCGGTGTCACCAGAATCAAGTTCTCGAT
This sequence comes from Mesorhizobium sp. M0208, assembly GCF_040322015.1. NCBI lineage: Bacteria > Pseudomonadati > Pseudomonadota > Alphaproteobacteria > Hyphomicrobiales > Phyllobacteriaceae > Mesorhizobium > Mesorhizobium sp. M0208. Next base: position 211,938 of record NZ_JAMYSP010000004.1, read on the forward strand.
GCGGATGCCGTAGGAACCTTCCTTGTAATAGCCGGGCTCGTTGGAGAGGATCATGCCGGCTAGCAGCTTTTCGGTGCCGGTCTTGGCGATACGTTGCGGGCCCTCATGCACGGCAAGATAGGACCCGACACCGTGCCCGGTACCATGGGCGAAATCGCAGCCGTGTCTCCATAGCGCCAGGCGCGCCACCGCATCGATTTCGGAGCCGCGCGTGCCCTGGGGAAAGCGCAGCATGGAGATGCCGATCATGCCTTTCAGCACCAGCGTGAAGCGTTCGCGCATCTCTTCGGTCGGCGCGCCGATCGGCACGGTGCGGGTGATGTCGGTGGTGCCGTCCTGGTACTGCCCGCCGGAATCGAGCAGGAACAGCTCGCCATCCCCCAGCTTGCGATTGGTGGCGCGGGAGACGCGGTAGTGCATGATGGCGCCGTTAGGGCCGGCGCCGGAGATGGTGTCGAACGATACGTCGCGCAGCGGCATCTGCGTTTCTTCGCCGGTCTGACGGCGCGTCTCCTCAAGCCTGGTGACAACGGCGATTTCGTCGAGCGTGCCGGGCTTCTGGCGGTCGAGCCAGCACAGCAGCTTGGCGACCGCGGCGCCGTCGCGGCGATGTGCGGCGCGGGCGCCGGCGATCTCAGCTTTGTTCTTTGTTGCGCGTGGAATGCGGGCCGGATCGGCCGTGGCAATGACGGTGCCGCCATTATCCTCGACCAGCATTCTGAGCTTGTCCGCCGCGAGAACCGGGTCCAGCGCGATTTTTGCGCCGCCCTTGGCCCGGGTGACGATTGCCGATCCGAATTCACCTGGTTCGTGCAATTCGGCGAGCTGCGTCAGGTAGGCCGCAACGGTGCGCGAAAACTTGCGCTGGTCCATGAAAAGCAGATGCGAGCCGTCGGCGGCCAGCACGGCAAAGCCGAGCGCCAGCGGTGTGTGCGGTACGTCACCGCCACGGATGTCGAAGGCCCAGGCAATCGAGGAGGGGTCGGTCAGCACGGCATGGGTGGCGCCATCCTTCTCGATGGCCGCTGCCAGCCGCACCAGCTTGTCCTTAGCCAGTTCGCCGGCAAAGCCGATCGGGTGGATCTCGACCGGCGCCAGTGGCGGTCCAGGCTGGTCCTGCCAGATCGCGTCGATCGGATTCTCTTCGAGCGGCACCAGTGTCGCGCCGGATTTCTCGGCCGAGGCTTTCAGCGCCTTGACGTCGCTGATCGTATGCAGCCACGGATCGAAGCCCAATCGCACGCCCTTGCCGAGATTGTCCTTGATCCAGTTGGCCGGCGGGTTGTCGACAAGGCTCTCGATCGAAAAGATGTCGAGATCGACCTCCTGGCGCACCTGCAGCGTGTAGCGCCCGTCGACAAACATGACGGCGCGCTCGCCAAGTACAATGACGACACCGGCCGAGCCGCTGAAGCCGGTCAGCCATTTCAGCCGTGCCGAGCGGTCGGCGACATATTCGCCCTGGTGCTCGTCGGCACGGGGCACGATGAAGCCATCCAGCCCGTTCGACGCCAACCATTGGCGCAGCATTGCCACGCGCGGCTTGCCAACGGCCGGATCGCCGGCGGAATCGAAGGACTGGAACATGTCGGCTCTCCTCGAATGATGGCGCGACCGTAGCGCATGACTTCGAAAATCGGAATCGATTTTCGGAACGATCATCCCTGGTCGCCGCAGTGTCTTTTTGTGCATGGAGGCCATGCAGAATCGGCGATTTCAAAAAGCGTCAGCAGAGCTTACCTTCTTAACGTGGAGGAAAAGTCCTGTTGCCCTGCAAAGGAGACCGTCATGTCCTCGATTTCAGCCAGACGCGGATTTTTCAGAAACGCTGTGAAAGCGCTGATCGAAGCTCGCCAGCGCGAAGCGAGCCGGTATGTGAGCGGCGTTCTGCTTGGCTTTGATGACGAAACGCTGAAAGCTCACGGCTACGATCGCGAACAGCTGAAGAAAGCGGCGAACTCGCGCTAGGTCCGAGCAGGTTCCGGCTTGCGTTGAAAGCGTCGCGCCTCAGCGCTTGAGGTGAATCGTCACCCAGCCCTCGCGGTGCAAGGTGCGGACGTGCCGGAATTTCTGGCGGACATAGGCCGCGATTACCGCATCGCGCTGGCGCTCGAGGATGCCCGACAAAACAATCGAGCCACCGAGCGCGATATGCCCGGCCATTTGCGGCGCCAGACGCATCAGCGGCCGCGCCAATATGTTGGCGACGATCAGGTCGAAGGGCGCACGCGCGGCAAAGATCGGATGATGAAAACCGGGCGCCGCTACCGTTTCAATGAGCCCCTTGACGTGGTTCAGCCGCGCATTGGCAGCGGCCACCTTGACGGCGACCGGGTCGATGTCCGTTGCCAGCACCGGAACATGCGCGAGCTTGGCCACCGCGATGGCGAGCACCGCGCTGCCAGTGCCAAGGTCGAGCGCGTTGCGCGGATGCTCGCGCTGTATGACCTGCTCCAGCATTTCGAGGCAGCCGGCGGTGGTGCCGTGATGGCCGGTGCCGAAGGCAAGGCCGGCCTCGATCTCGATGGCGAGTTCGCCGCTGTGGCGCTTCCTGCGGTCATGCGCGCCGTGGACGAAGAAGCGCCCGGCCCGTACCGGCTTCAATCCCTCCAGCGAGCGCGCCACCCAGTCGATGTCGGGCAGCGCTTCTCGCTCTATCGGTTTCGACAGCGACAGTCCGGCCAGGATGTCCCTAAGCCGTGCCTCGACCGCATCGACGTCGTCGTCGGCATAGAGCGATACTTCGTGGATATCGCGGTCCTCGTCGACCTCGAGCACCGCAACCGGCAGGCCCTCTTCGTCGAACGCCGCACCGAGCGCCGCGAAGATGCGATCAGCCTCGATCTTGCCCGCGGTGAAATACAAACGCGTCTGCGTCATTCCCGGATACGTCAACCTTCCGCCGCCAGCCGCTTGAGCTTGGCGATGGCGGCGTCCGGGCTTTCGCCATAGGCAATGGTGCCGGCGAAATCGCCCTTGCCGTTGAGCAGCAGCACCGAAGCGGTGTGGTCCATCGTGTAGTCGCCGTCGTTCGTGTCGACTTTCTTCCAGTAGATGCCGAAGGACTTGGCCATGGCGTGGACCTTGTCCGGATCGCCTGATATGCCGAGGATGCGATCGGAGAAATTGCTGACATAGGTGTTCATGATTTCGGGCGTATCGCGCTCCGGGTCGACCGTAACGAAATAGGCACGCAGGTTCTTGCCGTCGTCGCCCATCGTCTTCAGCCAGCCGGCCAACTCGAAAAGCGTGGTTGGGCAGACTTCCGGACAGTGCGTGAAGCCGAAGAAGACGACGCTGGGGTGGCCGCGAAACGCGGCTTCGGTGACCGGCGCGCCCTTCTGGTCGACCAGCGTGAACGGTGCTCCGAACGGCTCGCCGCCATAATGTCCGCGGTACCAGTCGAAGGTGAGCCAGCCGATTCCGGCGGCCATCAGGACGAGAATACCGACCAGAATTGAACGCATCATCAGTGAAAGTCCGTCGTTATTCCATCGGGCGCCGGGTTGGCGCCGTGAAGGCCCTGGCTTGGCGAACACTCTTAGCGGTTCGGTCGCGCCGACGCAAAGATGTCGCGTTGCCGCAACCGGCAATCCTGTGGGAGGCGATCTGCTTGCAAAGCGCTGCCGTTCGTCCCACCTGAGGTCGGCAAAATTTGAACCGCAGGAGGCCTCTTTGCGAAAACTGATTGGCGGCGCGTTAGCCGCATGCCTTGTCATTGGCGCCGGCGCGGCCGCCGCCGAGGAAGTCGGCAAGGTCGGCGTCGATTGGCTCGGCAACGATATCATCGTCGAGGCGATCAAGGATCCGAAGGTCGAGGGCGTGACCTGCCACGTCTCCTATTTCGACCGTGGCATGATCGACCGCCTGCAGAAAGGCAACTGGTTCGAGGACCCGTCCGATTCCTCGATCTCCTGCCGCCAGACCGGGCCGATCACCATTGGCGACATCGACATGAGCGAGGCCGGCGAGGAGGTGTTCAAGCAAGGCATCAGCCTGATCTGGAAAAAGCAGGTGGTGAACCGCATCTACGACAAGGCCAACGAGACGCTGATTTACCTGTCGCATTCACGCCAGGTGCAGGATGGCTCGGCAAAAATGTCGGTCACCACCGTGCCGCTCTACGGCCAGAACGTGGTGTGGACCAGCGGCAAGCCGAAATAGAGACTGAAGGTGCTACAGGGTCCTTGGCGCGTCCAAACGGATGCGCGGCGCTGCACTCGGCTTGCGAGACTATGCGCGCGGGCGTAAAGCGCGCGCATGGACCGTCCCGAACACCTTGTCCTGAAAGATCCCGAGCCGCGCATCCATCCGACGGCGGAGCTGAAGGCGTGCAAGCTTGGACGCTACGCGTCGATCGGCGAGCGGGTCATCCTGCGCGAGGTGACGGTCGGCGACTTTTCCTACTTCGAGCGCCACGCCGAGGCGATCTATACGACGATCGGCAAATTCTGCTCGATCGCCGCCAACAGCCGCATCAATGCGCTGGAGCATCCGGTCGAGCGGCTGACGCAGCACAAAATCAGCTATCGGCCCAACGAGTACTTCCGCTGGCTGGGTGTCGATCAGGCATTCCGCGACCGGCGGCGGGCGAGAGCCGTCAGCATCGGCCATGATGTCTGGATCGGCCATAGCGCCGTGATCATGCCTGGCATAGTGATCGGCAACGGCGCGATCGTCGGTGCCAACGCGGTGGTGACGCGAGACCTGCCGGCCTATGCAATCGTCGCCGGCGTTCCGGCCAGGCCATTGCGGCAGCGCTTCAGCGCGGGAACTGCGGCCCGGATCGAACGTCTTGCCTGGTGGGACTGGCCGGTCGAGAAACTGGCCAGGGCAGTCCCCGACATGCAGGCCTTGCCCATCGAGGCTTTCCTCGACCGCTGGGAAAACGACGCCGCCTGAGTTCGGGCTATCTGCAAGCGGTCCGACGGCCTGCGCGATCTGCTCCTCCAACAATGTACCCGCGACCTTCCGCCGCGAGGGAACCAGGAGCGGCTGCCAACTGTTTCTGCAGACACAATGAACTCGGCTTCCGTCCGGGTTCGTCGCCCGGCTGCTGAGGGAGTTTGAATGATTGAGAAGCTTTTCACCAGGATCGCCAACAACGTCGCCCATTTTGCCGGCCTGCCGCCGACGTTTGCCGTCTGTTTCCTGATCATCGTCGTCTGGGCTGCAAGCGGGCCGATGTTCGGCTTTTCGGACACGTGGCAGCTCGTCATCAACACCGGCACGACGGTCGTCACCTTCCTGATGGTGTTTCTCATTCAGAACACCCAGAACCGCGATGGCGCCGCGATCCAGGCGAAGCTCGACGAATTGATCCGGGTCAGCACAGCCCAGAACACCTTCATCGGTATCGAACACCTGACTGAGACCGAAGTCGAAGAGATCCGCAAGAAATGCGAACAGGCAGCGAAGCGGCATGATCAGAAGCTTGCCGAGTTGGCAGCCGAGAAAGCCATGGCGAAGAAGCGGAACACGAAGAAGCATGCGGCGGCGTGATATAAAGGTCCGGCGCATACCTGCGAACATCGGATCCGATTCTTTGCTACGGTGATCTTCGGTTCGGGATCATGCGCTGCGTGTCATGAATGCCGCGAAAGCATCCTTGTAGTCCGGATGCCAGCGCGACAGAGCAGGACGGTTCTCAATGATGTCGCCAATCGCCCAGGCCATGCGCTTTTCGTCCATGGACCGGGTCGCCTCGTTATCGGGACACAGGATGTAGAAATCGCCACGCAACAGCGAGGCCAGCATGAAGTCGATGACCTGCTCGCCGGTCCAGGCTCCGGCCGGCTTTTCGGCGGCGCCTTCGGTCAGGCCGGTAAAAGTGAACCCGGGGATAAGCAGATGCGCCGCGACACTGGCGCCCGGCTCGTTGCGCAGCGCGTGCGCCAGGCCTTCGGTATAGGTCTTCACGCCCGCCTTGGAAACGTTGTAGGCGAGGTTGCCGGGCGGCGTGGTAATGCCTTGCTTGGAGCCGGTGTTGACGATCAGGCCGGGCTTTCCCGCCGCCAGCATGCGCGGCGCGAACGCCTCGACGCCATGGACGACGCCCCAGAAATTGATGTCCAGCAGCCGTTTCCAAGCGTCGCGGCTTTCCCACGGCTTGCCGGGATTGTTGCCGACGCCGGCATTGTTCATCAGCAGCGAGACGTCGCCGAAAGTGCCGGACGTCCTTTCGGCGAGGCGGTCGAGCTCGTCGGCTTTCGAAACGTCGGTGGCAATGGCAATCACGGCGCTGTCGCCGGCGATGGCGGCGACGGCGCGCCGGGCCTCATCGAGGCGTGCGCCGCCGATATCGGCCAGCACGATCTTCATGCCCATCGCCGCCAGCCTTTTGGCGGCGGCAAGGCCGATGCCGCTGGCCGCGCCGGTAACGACGGCGACATTGCCTGAGGCAAGTGCGGGCAGGGCGGTCTGGATCTCGGCGTCGGTGGTCATGATTTTCTCCTGTTCTGGCCGCGGCGAACTTAGCGCGGAACGAGACTCGCGCAAGCCGGTGCCGGCATCTTCGGGTTGACCGCGTCGGCGGGCGCTGCGCATGCTGATATCGAAAAAGGAGACCTGACGATTGACCGACTGGATCGAGATCCTGAAAGAACAGACCGCAACCGGCGACCAGATGAGCCGCGAGGTGCCGCAGATGCTCGCCAATCCCGACATCAGCGAAGCGCAAGTGAAAACGCTGTTTTCGGCGCTCGAAAAACAGGCCGAATTTGTCGAAAAGCTGCGCATGGCGCTGGAAAAATTCGGCCATGATTTTTCAGTGATCAAGGCGGCCGAGCGGCTGGAGGAGCGCTACGCCGACCTTGCCGCTTCGGTAGCGGAAAAGCTGAAAGCAATGCGAGGCTAGAGGGGGCCTATTTCTCGATCAGCCGCTCGAAGCGCCTGTCCGGCACGAACCAGATCATCGCCACCAGGACATAGATCGAGACACCGATCCAGTGATTGACGAAGGTCAGCGCGATGGCGGAAAGATAGAGGACCAGCGAGATCTTTCCCTTGAGGTCATTGCCCAACGCCCTGGCGAAGAGAGTCTCGTTGCCGTGCAGTCGATGCAGGGCCAGGGTGAGGATGTTGAAGCCGATGGCGCAGAGCGCCAGGTCGACGCCATAGACGGCAACCGGCACCGGCGCGAAATGGTTCTCACCCATGAAGGCTGTCGTCGCCGGCATCAGCGATAGCCAGAACAGCAGGTTGAGGTTCGCCCACAGCACGCGGCCGTCGACCCGCTGCACGGTATGGAACATGTTGTGCAAATTATTCCAGTAGATGCCGACATTGATGAAGGACAGCACATAGCTGAGGAATATCGGCCAGACTGGTGCCAGCGCGGAAAAATCCTCGCCATGCGGCACCTTCAATTCCAGCACCATGATGGTGATGATGATGGCGACCACGCCATCGGTGAATGCCTCGACTCGTCCCTTGCCCATGAATCTCCCCTGACAATCCGCTGAAGTTAAAAGAGGATCTCGCTCAGCGCCATCGGCAAAGATGCCAAACTTGTCAGGAGCAAGCCGGGGAGGGGGAACGGCTGACGCGAAAAAGGCGTTAGGATGTCAGATCCCGAACAGCAAAAGGTCGAAAAAATGACAGCTCACGCTCAAGTCATGACGCGCGATCACGAACTCGGCGGCCGCGCTGCAGCGGCCGCCGTGGCCGCCATGATTGCGGCCCTTTTCGCCGGCAGCACGGCGCTGACGCCACTTTACATCATCTACAAGCAGGTCTTCGGCTTCTCGCAGATCACTTTGACGCTGGTCTACGCCGTCTATGTCATCGGCAATCTGGCAGCGCTTCTGATGTTAGGGCGTGTGTCCGATGTCATCGGGCGCCGTCCAATGGCATTGGCCGGGATGGCGGTGGCCGTCGTCAGCGCGGTGGTTTTCCTGTTCGCCGAAAATGTCGCCTGGCTCGACATCGCCCGAATTCTGAGCGGACTGGGAATCGGCGTCGGCGCGGGCACCGGCACCGCCTGGCTCGCCGAATTGCTCCCGACCGACGACAAGTCACAGGCGGCGACGATTGCCACCAGCACCAATTTTCTCGGCCTCGGCCTCGGTGCGCTGGGGGCCGGGTTGCTCGCCGAATACGCGCCCTGGCCGCTCAGGCTGACATTCGTCGTCTACCTGGCGATGCTCGCGACTGTAACCCTGCTGGTCTGGCGCACGCGGGAAACCGTTTCGCGGCCGGGGAAACTGGCTGACGTTTCGATGCGGCCGCGGCTTTCCGTGCCCGATGACATCCGCGCAAGTTTCGTTGCGCCGGCGGTGACCGGCTTTGGCGCAATGGCGCTGGTCGGCTTTTATGCAGCACTCGCACCGAGCATTTTGGCGCAGCAGCTGCAGGTAACCAACCATGCCGAAGCCGGCGCTCTGTTCTTTGAATTGGCAATCGTGACGGCCGCCACCATTGTAGTGACGGCACGTCTTTCGAGCCGAGCCGCGATGTTCGCGGCGCTTGCGCTGATGATCCCAACCGTCGCGCTGATTGTTGCGGCGCAGGTCTTCGCCTCGATGGCCATAATGATTGCCGGGACCGCCTTGTGCGGCGTGGCGGCAGCGCTCGGCTATCGCGGCGGCTTGCAAGTGGTGAACGAGATCGCGCCGGCGGCCCGGCGCGCCGAAGTCGTCTCGGCCTTCTTCATCTGCTGTTTTTGCGGCAACGCGCTGCCGGTCATCGGCATCGGCGTTCTGTCGACGGTGGCAGGTGCGACCGTGGCAAGCCTGGCCTTTGCCGGCATGATTGTCGTCTTTTCCCTGGTCGCTCTCGGGTTTGGCGCGAAATACGCGCGCTGAGCCGACCTTTCAGCCGTTCGGTGTCTCGGGCGAAAGATGCGCGCGCTGGCGCGGTACGCCGAGGCCGGTATCCGGCGGTTCGCCGGCAGCCGGCCGGCTTTCGATCATGTGCAGGCTGGGCCAGCGGCCGAAGCGATAATAGGCCGCGGCCAGCACGAGCGAGGTTATAGAGCCGGCCGGAAAGCTCCACCACAACGCTTCCTCACCGATCGCACTTCGAAAGAAATAGGCGAAGCTGGTGCGCACCAGAAGTACCGAGATCACCAGGATGATCAGCGGCGGCATCACCGCGCCCGTGGCACGCACAGTGGCGAAGAGCACGATGGTGATGCCGAACAGGATGAAGGACCAGGATGCGACCTTGTTGATGTGAGTGGCGATGTCGATCGCTGCACTGTCGCTGCTGAGGAAGAGGCTGAGCACCGCGCGATCGAATACGAACAGCAGCGCGACAAGCACGCCGGTAAGCACAAGGTTGAAGCCGACGCCGGACGCGGCGATGCGGCCGATCCGGTCCCAGCGCCCGGCGCCGACATTTTGCGCCGCCATGGACGAGACCGCGGCGCCGATGGCGAGCGCCGGCATCTGGATATAGGTCCAGAGCTGGGCGGCTATGCCGTAGGCAGCCGCGACCTGCGAGCCGTAGGCATTGACCATGCCCATCACAGTCAGCGCCGCGGACGAGACGACGATCATCTGCAGGCCCATCGGCACGCCCTTGAAGACGACAATGCGCAGCAGCGCCGGGTCCGGCCGCAGCAGAGCAAGATTGACGCCGGCCAGCCGCAGCGGGTGCTTGCGCGCATAAAGCACGATCAGGATGGCAAGCACGCTTACCGTCTGGCCGATCAGCGTCGAGGTGGCCGAGCCGGCGATGCCGAGTTCGGGGAACGGGCCGATGCCGAGAATAAGCAACGGGTTCAAAATGACGTCGAGCACGACGGCCAGCGCCATGAATAGGAAAGGCGTGCGCGAATCGCCGGCGCCGCGCAGCACCATCATGACGAAGGACAGCAGGTTCATCATCGGTACGGCGAGAAAAATGATACGCAGATAGGAACGCGCCAGCGGCAACGCATCGGCCGGCGTGCCGAGCGCATTGAGGATTGTATCGACCCAGATCCAGCCGCAGACCGCGAACACCACCGAGACAAGGAAGAAGAAGGTGGCACTGGTGCCGACGATGCGGCGGGCTTCGGGCAGATCGCGGGCGCCGACCGATTGCGCGACCAGGATGGTCGCCGCCATGCCGATGCCGAAGACGGTGCCGAGGATGAGAAACAGCACGAGGTTGGCATTGGACGTGGCGGTCAGCGCCGCTTCGCCGAGGAAACGACCGACCCAGACCGCATTGATTGAGCCGTTGAGCGACTGCAGAACATTGGAGCCGAGCACCGGCAGGGCGAACAGCAGCAATGTACGCGGGATAGGTCCACTGGTGAGGTCGCTGGTCCGCCGGCGTGCGGGCATCTTGTCGTCCATGGCAGGCAACTCGGCGAAGGCTATCTTGAGTCCGGTCCGCAATGATTGCCGATTTAACGAGACAGGTCGACGCAGCGTTGCGAATTCCGCCTGGCGTGCCTTGATCCAATCATGTTCTCAAAGCTTCCGGAATCGTATATTGATCCTGCACGCGTGGGGCCGCATCTTTCCTAGATCTCATGGGCAAGCCGGGGGTTCATGTCCGATATTCCGCTGTTTTTTGAGCGCCTGAACCGGCGTGCGTTTCTTGGTGCATCCGCTTTGGGCGCGGCCTCCGTGGCTCTTTCGGCGTGCACCACGACGGACGTAGCGGCGCCGCCAGTGACCGCGGCGCCAAGCGATCCGGCTTTCGGCGATGCCGCAAGTATGTATGCGGCGCGCGTCGACGAGGGCTATCAACTGCCGGCAATCCCGGTAGCCAAGGTCGATCCGAAATTCGTGCGCCAAATCGTGTCCGATCCGACCGGAGAAAAACCCGGCACGATCGTCGTCGATACCTCCGAGCACTTCCTCTATCTGGTGCGCGACGGCGGCAAGGCAATTCGCTATGGCGTCAGCCTCGGCAAGGCCGGTTTCGGACCGGCAGCGCCGTGGTTCAGGCGAGGAAGAAGTGGCCGGTCTGGACGCCGCCGCCGGAGATGATCCAGCGCCGGCCGGAACTTGCGAAATACAAGGACGGCATGCCGCCCGGCCCGCACAGCCCGCTGGGCGCACGCGCGCTATATCTCTTCCGCGACGGCAAGGACACGATGTACCGGCTGCACGGCACGCCGGAGTGGGATTCCATCGGGAAGAACGCTTCCTCCGGCTGTGTGCGCTTCATGAATCAGGACATTATCGACCTCTACAGCCGCGTCGACGGCGTCGCGCCGGTCTTCGTGCGCCCGAACCTGTCGGCCGCCGGGAAGATCGCCGCCGTGTCGGACAGGACGGCCGAGCCGATCGATGCGGGCGTGCCAAAGGACGCGGAGATGTTGAGGTAAGTGCCTTCGACGGATCATCAGTCTTAGGTTTTGCAAACCCACTAGAACACAATCCTTGTGCCGGCGAGCCGCAACTGAAGGGCCCGACCGTTCGATCGTGCCAGGCAGGCGGACGCGTTAGGCGCGTCCGCCAGCCAGGGGGTGTCGCTACTTCCCGGCGAGGCCTGGAAGCGTGACCTGATAGACCAGGAACATCGTGTCGACATCGGCGCCATCTTCGGCCTTGTAGGCCGCGCCGACCTGGAAGCCGTCCTGGGTGAGAAAGTCATTGTCGTTGGCGACGAACAGGAAATAGTCGTCGGGCCGTGTTGGATCGAGGACGCTCACCACCGACATCGCCTCCCACTTCTCCGAAAGGTTGTTGCGGTCATTGGGCGCGCCATTGTGCAGCCCGAAGTGGCCGAGCTCGGTCTTGTCGTTGATGTCGATGAACGGCGTCAGCTTGGCCGGCGTCACCGAGGGATCGAGCTCACCTTTGGGCGCAACCGGCTTGTCCTTGTCGAACTCGGTGCCGGCGATGTCGGTTGCCGCCGACACATCGACGACGCTGATCTCGCGATAGAGCGAGGTGTCGCCCTTCACCCCCTGGCCGTTGCCGCTGTCGCGCGCCAGCATCAGGAAGGTCTTGTCCGACAGAGCCACGATTTCGCTCTGCGCGGCAATCTTGGTCTTGCCCTTGGCATCGGTGAACACCGGCAGCGGCACAACATATTCATGCGCAAGCTTGAGTTGGGCCGGATCCGAGGCATCGTAGACCAGCGCGCGCGTGTTCTGGCGCGTCGAAGCGGAATCGCCGCCATCCTGTCTGGGGGCCGATTGCAGCACAGCGATCAGGAACTTCCCGTCCGGCGTCAGTGCCATGCCTTCGAGGCCCTGGTTGTTCTGACGGCCGGTTTCGGGATCCGTCGGATCTGGGTCTGCCGCGCCCGGTCCCGGATTGTTGGACGCGAAGTTCGGCGTTCCATGACGCATCGGGACAAGCGCCGCCGGCGACTGCGTTGCCGACATCAGACGCCCATCGGCGGAGAAGTGGTAGATGTTCGGACCATATTCGTCCGAGATGAACATGGTGCCGTCGGGCAGCCGCACGATCGCCTCGTTATCGAGCGCGAGCTTGCCGTTGGCTTCGGGCAGGATCGGCATGTCGTCGGTCGCGGCGCGCACGCCGTTGAGCGGATCGAGGCCGGTTGCGTCGGCGCCCTTGTCGTCGGTCAAAAGCATGGTGTCGGCAAGGGTTGCCTTGAGGCCCGACTGTTCCTGGCCGGCGGCTGGTGCCGCACCCGGTGCGATCTGGGCGAATTCGATGGCAATCGTGTTGATGCGCGGACGGTAATCGGTGGTGCCGACGACATTGTAGCCACGATCCGGCAGCAGCCACAGCGAGCCCTTATAGCCATCGGCGCCATGCGTCCAGCCGGCAGCGTCGATCGCCATGCCCGAGCCGGAGCCAAACGTCTCGCCGAACTTGTCCCTTTGGCTGGCCGGGATGCGACCGACACCGACCAGGCCCTTGTTGACGAAGCTGACGCCGCCGACGGTCGCTGCGTTTTCAGCCAAGGCCGGAGTCAAGGCGGTGAACATCGCCAGCGCGACCGCGAGGGACGCGTTTCGGTGCAGGTTTTTCATGGAAATCCTCTTTGTGACAAAACAGCCGAAGCGGGCGTCGCATCGACATGCCGCCAGCGCTTTCCGAAAAAGGTCTAGGACGCGAACATGATACTTGCGTGACAGAGGGCGCTTGTTCCTTCGTCCCTTGTGGGAGCAGGTGGATCGGCGCGCAGCGCCGAGACGGAAGAGGGGTGCTGGACGGAGTGCCTCGGTGCCGAGCTGGAGCACCCTCATCCGACCGAGCTGAGCCTGTCCTCTGGCTTGCCGAAGGCAAGACCCGTGGGCTCGGCCACCTTCTCCCCAAGGGGAGAAGGGAAGTGCCGCGATTCAATCGCTGTCGCGCGCGATCAGTTCCAGCGGCCAGACTTCACGGATGATGCGTGCGCCTTCGGCGCCGGCGTAAGCCGGAATCGATGCCAGCAGCATTTCGGCCAACCGCTCGCCCATCGGCTCCAGCGCCGGTCGGAAGCCGGTCAGCGCCGGCGAAAAATAGCGGCAAAGCGGCGTGTCGACGATGACGATCACCGCGACGTCGTGGCCGGGCCTGATGCCCGCCTCGGCCAAAGCCTTGCAGCCGCCAAGCGCCATCGCGTCGTTGTTGAAGATGATGGCCGTCGGCGGGTCCTTGGAGCGCATGACCTTCGGCGTCACGGCGTAGCCGCCGGCCTCGTTGATGAAGCCGTCGGCGATCAGTTCGGGGTCGAACTCGATGCCGTGCCGCCGCAACGCCTTGCGATAGCCGGCGAGGAACAGATAGCCGAAATTGAGGTCGAGCGACGGGCGGATGGCGGCGATGCGGCGGTGACCGCGCGCGACGAGACGATCGACCGCGTCAGCCCCGGCTTTTTCGAAATCGAGGTCGAGCGAGGGATAGGAATCGCCGCCGGTGCGGCTGCGGCCGAGCGTTGCGAACGGGAAACCGGCCTGGGTCAGATAGTCGATGCGCTCGTCCTCGCGCCGCGTCCAGGCCAGCACCACCGCATCGGCCCGCCGCGTCTCGACGACACGGCGCAGGCGCTCCTGCTGATAGTCGCCCGGCGCGCCCATCACTACGATCAGGTCGAGGCCGCTTTCGGCGAGCTTGGCCTGCAACCCGGTCAGGAACGGAATGAAGAACGGCTCGCCATATTCCTGGTCGCCCGGATGCGGCTGCAGCATGAAGGCGATCGAATGGGTAGCGCCGCGCCGCAGGCTGCGGCCGGACTGGTTCGGTGAATAGTTCAGCTTCTTGGCCGCATCGAGCACGCGCTGACGCGTGTCGGCATTGACGTCGGCGCGGCCGTTGAGCGCGCGCGACACCGTGCCGATGGAAATATTCAGGTGACGTGCAAGGTCGTGAATACTGGACGCCAAAGGACAGTTCTCCCCCCTTGCTTGGCTAGCACCGGCCGCTCTTCAGGCCAAGCCGGCATCACGTTTTTCGCTATCGGCCAATTGACATTCTACGCCATCGGGTGTGTTCTCGTAAACGTTTACGGAAGAACGTTTGCGGCCCTGCCGTGAACGCCGTGACGATCGGTCTGGAGGGGCCGAGAGGGAGGAGTGCTGGATGATCAATGTCGTCCTGGTCGGCTGCGGCGCGATGAGCAAAGCCTGGCTCGATGCGGCCAAGCAGATCGACGGGCTCGCCATTGTCGGCCTGGTCGATATCGACGCCGAAAGGGCGCGGGCAAGGGCGCGCGAATACGAGCTTTCCGGCGCCGTCATCGGAACCGAGCTCGACGCCGTGCTCGACCAGACCAGGCCCGACGCGGTATTCGACGTCGTGGTTCCCGCCGCCCGCCGCGAGGTCGCGCTTTCCGCCTTTGCCCACCATTGCCATCTCTTGACCGAAAAGCCGCTGGCCGACAGCCCGGACAATGCGCGTGCCATTGTCGAGGCGGCCCGCAGCGCCGGCCGCATCCATGCCGTCGTGCAGAACCGCCGCTATGTCGCCAATGTCAGGCGCATCCGGCGCTTTCTCGATTCCGGCGCCATTGGTGCGCCAACCAGCATCCACGCCGATTTCTTCGTTGCGCCGCATTTCGGCGGTTTTCGCGAAGAGATGCGCCATGTGCTGCTGCTCGATATGGCGATCCACACATTCGATGCGGCCCGCTACATGGTGGCCGGCGAACCGGCCGGCGTCTATTGCCACGAGTGGGAGCCGGCCAACTCCTGGTATCGGCAAGGGTCGTCGGCAACCGCAAGCTTCGACCTCGGCAGCGGCAAGCTGTTCACCTATGCCGGCAGCTGGTGCGCGGCCGGCTTCCGTACCAGCTGGGACAGCACATGGCGGATCGTCGCCGAGCGCGGCAGCATTGTCTGGGACGGCGCGGACGGACTGAAGGCGGAAGTCGTGCGGCCGGTCCGTGAAGGCCTGTTCGACCGCACCGAACCGATAGCCGTGCCGCCGCTCGACCCGGCAGATCGCGTCGGCGGCCATCTCGGCATCATCCAGGATTTCGTCCGCGCCGTCGAGACCGGCACCGAGCCGGAGACGCGCGGCGCCGACAACATCAAGAGCCTGGCCATGGTTTTCGCTGCGATCGAGAGCGCCGAAACCGGGCGCCGGGTCGCCATCGCTGCACAGGAAGGATCATGATGCCAAACCCGCTGCTCGACATCAGGATCGGCACAATGGTGCGGGCCAATCTGGACGACCTGGCCGCCTATGTCAGGCAGATTCTGCCGCTCGGCTTCGAGAGCATCCAGCCGTTTTTCTGGCAGACGCTGGGCGGCAAGGACATTCCGCGGCTGTCAGGCGAGATCCGCGAGGCGATCGGCGATGCCGATGTCGTCGTCTCGTCGATCGGCGTGTTCGGCAATCCGCTGGAGAGCGGCGAAGTCGATCGCGGCGTCCTCCAGGCCTGGGAAACGATCATCGACAACGCGCATCTGTTCGGCACCAACTTGGTCAGCGGCTTCACCGGCCGCATCCGCGGCAAGCCGCTGCCCGACAGCCTGCCGCGTTTCCGCGAGGTCTGGGGGAAGCTGGCAAAGCGGGCCGCCGACAAGGGCGTGCGCATCGCCTTCGAGAACTGCGCCATGGACGGCAACTGGGCCAGCGGCGACTGGAACATCGCCCACAATCCGGACGCCTGGGAGCTGATGTTCAACGAATTGCCGGACGACAATCTCGGCCTGGAGTGGGAGCCCTGCCACCAACTGGTCTATCTGATCGACCCGATCCCGCAGATCCGCAAATGGGCGCCGCGTATCTTCCACGTCCACGGCAAGGACGCGACGGTGCGCTGGGACGTGATCCGCGAACATGGCGTGTTCGGTCGCCTGCCGTTCGTGCAGATGCGCACCCCTGGCTTCGGCGATAGCGACTGGACGCGGGTGATCAGCGAGCTGCGGCTGGCCGGCTACAAGGGCGCCATCGACATCGAGGGCTGGCACGACCCGGTCTACCGCGGCGATCTCGAGATCACCGGCCAGGCGCAGGCACTGGATTATCTCCAACAATGCCGGGGAGGCGCGAGCTACCTGCCGAACCCGGTGTGAGGCTAATGCATGTCGCGCAAAAGTGCCCAGCGGTTTTGCGATAACGACATGCATAAAAACAGGACAAGCCGGCGGGAGGTGCCGGCCAGCGAAAGATTGCGGCGCAATGCCGAAGCGATCGTCAAAACCCCTCGGCTAGCGAGGGAACAAAGGGAGGATAAGTGCATGAGCATTACGATGAGAAGGACAGTTCTGCGCTCGACCGTCGCGGCGGCCGCGATGGCGCTCGCCGCCGCGCTCTCGACCCTGCCGGCGCAGGCGCTCGATGCCCAGTGGTGTAAGGATGTCCATATCCGTTTCTTCGTCGGCGGCGCCGAGGGCGATGCCTTCGGCACCATCGTCTATAATGGCGCCAAGCAGGCGGCGGCCGATCTCGGGCCGAAGGTCGACTACATCTTTTCCCAGTGGGATGTCGAGAAGATGGTGCAGCAATTGCGCGAGGCTGTCGCGGTCAAGCCCCAAGGCATCGCCATGATGGGCCACCCCGGCGACGCCGCGATCATGCCGCTGGCCGAACAGGCGCACAAGGACGGCATCAAGATGATGTACCAGAACGTGCCGGTGCCGACGGTCACGGCGGCGTTCGGCGGCGGCTATGTCGGTGCCCAGCAGGAGCAGCAGGGCCGCGCGCTTGGCGCCGAGGCGGTCAAGCTGGCCGGGCTCAAGGCCGGCGACAAGGCAATCATGATCGGCCCGTTCGAGAACGAGAGCCGCGGCGCGCGAGAACGCGGCACTGTCGCTGCCCTCAAGGAAGCGGGCGTCGAGGTCATACAGCTCTCCTCGCCACCGAGCGGCGAATGGGCTTCCGACCCAAATCTGGCCCTTCCGGTGATCACCGCGGCACTGCTCAACAATCCCGACGTCAAGGCGGTTGGCTATCCCGGCGGACAGATGCTGGGCAACGTCCCGACTTACATGCAGGCGGCGGGCAGGAAGCCGAGCGATATCTTCAACTTCGGCTTCGACACCAGCCCGCAGATCGTCGAGGGCTTCAAGGGCGGCTGGGTGCAGCTGACGGCCGACCAGCAGCCGTTCCTGCAAGGCTATCTGCCGATCCTCAGCCTCTGCCAGCAGGTTGTGCTGGGTCTCGCACCGATGAATGTCGACACCGGCGCCGGCTTCGTCACGCCGCAGAATTACGAGATCGTCGCCGAGCTCGCCAAGCAGGCGCTGCGCTGACCTCCCAAGCCGCCGGCCGGGATCAAGCCCGGCCGGCGGGACCGCCGGCGAAAAGGCCGGCACGCGACAATCAAGCGAGGATCGCCATGGCCGAACGCATCATCGAACTGCGCGACATCAGCAAGTCCTACGGCCAGGTCTATGCGCTGGGCGGGGTCAATCTCAGCGTCGATCGCGGCGAGGTGGTCGGCCTGATCGGCGACAACGGCGCCGGCAAGTCGACGCTGATCAAGATCCTGTCCGGCGTGGTCAAACCGACCAGCGGCGAGATTCTCGTCCGCGGCAAACCGGTGACCGGATGGAGCCCTGCGCGCTCGCGCGACGCCGGCATCGAGACGGTGTTCCAGGACCGGGCGCTCGCCGTGCAGCAGACAATCGTGCGCAACATCTTCATGGGCCGCGAACTCACCGGCTGGCTTGGCTGGCTGAAGGTCAACAAGGAGATCGCGGAGGCGAGCCGGCTGATGCGCGAGATCGGCTTCACCTCGAAAGTGTTCACGCCACAGTCGATCGTCGGCCAGCTCTCGGGCGGCGAACGCCAGGGCGTGGCGATCGCGCGGGCCATCTATAAGAAGGCGGAGCTGATAGTCCTCGACGAACCGACGACCGCGCTATCGCTGACCGAGACCGCCAAGGTCTTCCACTTCGTGCGCCAGGTGCGGGCGAGCGGGCGCTCGATCCTGTTCATCGGCCACAATATCCACCACGTCTTCGATATCGCCGATCGCTTCGTGGTGCTGGATCGCGGCAAGGTCGCGCTCACCGCCGACCGCAGCGAGGTCAAATCGGCCGACGACCTGATCAATTTCATGGAAGACGTCGCCCACCCCAGCGGATTGCCGGGGTTGCACGACGCGGGCGATGCGGGGAGGGCGGCACGATGAGCAAGACCATGGAACCCGATCTGCAGAGCCCCCTCGGCGGCACGCATGGCGAAACCGCCGGGAAAGAGTGGAGACACCCGTCCGACAACTGGCTGCGCGGGTTCATCCTCGACAACCGCGCCTCGCTCGGCACGCTTGCCGTGTTCATCGTCATGATGGCGGTGTTCATGATCGCCAACCCGATCGTGTTCACCACCTGGTATCTCTACAGTTCCGTGCTGACCACGCTGCCGGTGGCGCTGTTCGTAGTTGTGCCGCTGGTCTTCGTCGTCACCTGTGGTGAGATCGACCTGTCGTTTCCGGCGACAATGGGCTTTGCCTCCTGGGTGTTTGCGCTGGTCGTGCAGGCCGGCTACGACCCGTTCCTCGGCATCGCCGCCGCAATGGTCACCGGCATGCTGCTCGGCTTCCTGGTCGGCTCCCTGGTCGTCTATGGCGGGTTGTCGTCGCTGATCGCCACGCTCGGCATGAATTTCCTGCTGCGCGGCCTGATCCAGATCATCAACGAGGGCAGGTCGACGGCACTGACCGGCCTTGCCGACAGCTGGGCCTACAAGATCTTCTCCAGCCAGCTTTATGGCATTCCGGTGCAGATCTTCTGGGCCGTCGGCTTCGTCGTGCTGTCGGCGCTGCTCTACAACCGCCACCGCTTCGGCGCGCAGGTCAAGGTGGTCGGCGACAATCCAGACAGCGCCCAGCAGATGGGTATCGACGTCAAGCGCGTGCGCGTAAAAGTGTTCGTCTTCGTCGGCATCGGCGCTGCGATCGCCGGCACGTTTTCGGTGATGATCAACTTCACCTGGTGGCCGACGGCGGGGGACGGATACCTGCTGCCGGTGCTGGCATCGGTGTTCGTCGGCGGCACGCCGACCTGGGGTGGCATCGGCACGGTCGTCGGCGGCGCGATCGGCGCGGTCACGGTCTCTTTCATCCAGACCGGCGTCGTCGCGGCTGGACTGAGCGGCTTCTACGTCCAGTTCTTCAACGGGCTGATCATCATCCTGTCGCTGCTCGGCCATAAGTGGAACCAGGCGCGGTATCGGTGACCGGCGGCCTCACACTCCCGTGACAAATCCGTCCAGTACGCGTTTCTGGCCGGCTTTGTCGAAGTCGATGGTCAGCTTGTTGCCTTCGATGGCCGAGATGTTGCCGTTGCCGAATTTCTGGTGGAAGACGCGGTCGCCGACGCTGAAGGGGGACGGCGTGTCGGCGACGGATTTGGCGACCAGCTCGCCGTCGATGGTGCGGCCCTTGACCGAGGTGCGGCCGGCGCCGTAGCCGGAGTCGGTTTCGCCATAGCCGATGCGCTCGACTTGATGGCCGGAGCGCGTGCCCCAATTGCGGTCGGTGGCTTCGGTGCGGTTGGCTTGAGCGCGCTGCCAGCCCGGCGTCGCATAGGTGCTGGAGAAAGCGCCGGATTTTTCGGCGCCGTTATTGCCGCCGATGTTGTCGAAGCGCGATGCCCCATAAGGGTTCTGCCTGCCTGCACCTTGGCCGCCACGACCGGAGGCGAACGAGCCGCCACCATAGGCATTGCCGTAGCCGCCATAGGAGTTGCCGCTCTCGGAAACTTCGACATGGGCTTCCGGCAGCTCGTCAAGGAAGCGCGACGGGATGGTCGATTGCCAGAGGCCGTGGATGCGGCGGTTGGAGACGAACCAGATGTGCAGGTTCTTCTTGGCGCGGGTCAGGCCGACATAGGCGAGGCGGCGTTCCTCCTCCAGCCCTGAGCGGCCGCCCTCGTCGAGGGAACGTTGGTGCGGGAACAGGCCTTCTTCCCAGCCGGGCAGGAAGACGGTTTCGAATTCGAGGCCCTTGGCCGAATGCAGCGTCATGATGTTGACGGCGTCGAGCTCGGCGTTCTGCTCGGCGTCCATCACCAGCGCGACATGTTCGAGGAAAGAGCGCAGCGATTCATACTCCTCCATGGAGCGGATCAGTTCTTTTAAGTTCTCGAGCCGACCGGGCGCTTCAACCGAGCGGTCGTTCTTCCACATGTCGGTGTAGCCGCTCTCCTCCAGTATGGTCTCGGCGAGCTCGGTGTGCGGCGTGGTTTCCAGCGCCTTCTGCCAGCGCTCGAAATTGGCCGACACCTCGCGCAGTGCCGCGCGCGGCTTCGGCTTCAGCTCGTCGCTCTCGGCAAGTTTTGCCGCCGCCTCCAGCATCGGGATGCGCAGCGCGCGTGCGGTATCATGGATCTGGCGGATGGTGGCCTCGCCCAAGCCGCGCTTCGGCACGTTGACGATGCGCTCGAAAGCGAGGTCGTCGGCGCCTTGCGCGACGACCCGGAAGAAGGCCAGCGCATCGCGGATCTCGAGCCGCTCATAAAAGCGCGGGCCGCCGATGACGCGATAGTTGAGGCCGAGCGTGACGAAGCGGTCCTCGAATTCGCGCATCTGGAAGGAGGCGCGGACGAGAATCGCCATATCGTTCAAATTGTGCTTCTGGCGCTGGTAGGCCTCGATCGTCTCGCCGACGGCGCGGGCCTCCTCCTCGGAATCCCACGCGGCGTGGACATGCACCTTCTCGTCGTCCTCGGCGATCTTTTCGGTGAACAGCGTCTTGCCGAAACGGCCCTCATTGTGGGCGATGAGGTGGGAGGCGGTGCCCAGGATGTGCGCGGTCGAGCGGTAGTTGCGCTCCAGCCTGATGATGGTGGCGCCGGGAAAATCCTTGTCGAAGCGCAGGATGTTGTCGACCTCGGCGCCGCGCCAGCCATAGATCGACTGGTCGTCGTCGCCGACGCAGCAGATATTTACGGTGGACAGGCGCGGGCTTCCCTCCCCCTTGAGGGGAGGGTGGCCGGGCGAAGCCCGGTCGGGTGGGGTCCGTGCGGCAGTACTCGACCTACCGGCGGCAGTGCTCGACGCCCTAGCGGTGCCTTCTGCGGCAACCCCCTCCGCCCGCTTCGCGGGCACCTCCCCCTCAAGGGGGGAGGATTGCGGCCGCTGCGCCAGCAGCCGCAGCCACATGTATTGCGCGGTGTTGGTGTCCTGATACTCGTCAACGAGGATGTAGCGGAAGCGCTTGTGGTATTCCTTCAGCACGTCCGGATTGGCGCGGAAGATGCGGATCGGGTGGCACAATAGATCGCCGAAGTCGCAAGCGTTCAGCGTTTGCAGCCGCTCCTGATAGGCTTTGTAGAGCTCGCGGCCCTTGCCGTTGGCGAAGGCACGGGCATCGCCCTCGGGGATGTCGGCGGGACCGAGGCCCTTGTTCTTCCAGCCGTCGATCATCTGAGCGAACTGCTTGGCCGGCCAGCGCTTGTCGTCCAGCCCTTCGGCCTGGATCAGCTGCTTGATCAGGCGCACCACGTCGTCGGTGTCGAGAATGGTGAAGTCGGATTTGAGCCCGGCCAGCTCGGCGTGTCGGCGCAGCAGCTTCACTCCGATCGAGTGGAAAGTGCCGAGCCATGGCATGCCCTCGACATTGCCTTCGCCGATCAACAGGCCGATGCGCTGCTTCATCTCGCGCGCCGCCTTGTTGGTGAAGGTGACGGCGAGGATCTGCGAAGGGAAGGCTTTGCCGGTGGCAAGGATGTGGGCGATGCGGGTGGTGAGCACCCGCGTCTTGCCGGTGCCCGCGCCGGCAAGCACCAGCACCGGGCCTTCGGTGGTTTCCACCGCCAGCCGCTGCTCGGGGTTGAGGCCGTTGAGATAATCGGGCGCGTTGTTCTGGTTGCTGCGGGCAGCCATGGCGCGCGCGGCAATGCCCGACGGGGCCACGGGCCGCGCGTTCGGTTCGTCAAAAAAGGGCATGTCTTCCGAAAAGCCGGACATCTCTCCCCGAATGTAGTGATTCGGCAGCGAAAGGCCAGAAGCGTCTCCGTTTTGTTCTCTGTCCAGTCGGTAGACTCACAAATCTGAATGGGTCTGCTAACCAAAACGCCGGGCATGCGATGGGCCGGCGCCGCAAAACGCCGAGCTTGCTTGACAGGGGAGGCGGGCCGGAGAAAGTTGTGCTCGGGGCAGGAGCGCAATGCCGGGTTGCCCATGGACGCGTCGCGGAGCGCACCAGTCGAAGGAGCACCGTCTTGGCTGTGGTCATCACCTCCCTGATCCTTTTCCTCATCGGCCTGGCGCTTGGCGGCGGCGGCATCTGGCTCGTGACGCTGGGCGGCAGCTGGTATTACGTCATCGCCGGTCTAGCTTTCCTTGTCGCGGCCTGGCTGCTCTACAGGCGCAGAACCACGGCGCTGTGGCTCTACGCGGCGATCGTGCTCGGCACGCTCGCCTGGGCGGTCTGGGAGATCGGCTTCGACTGGTGGGAACTCGGTCCGCGCGGCGGCATCATCGTGCTTGTCGCGCTATGGCTGTTGACGCCATGGGCGCGGCGCGGGCTTACCGGTCCCGACGGACGCGCACCACTTATCCTCGCCGTGCTGGCATCGCTTGCCGTCGCCGGTTATTCGATGACGGTCGATCCAAAGGATATTACGGGTGAACTCAACACCGACAAGGTGACGCCGACGGCCGATCTCGGCGGCAACGTGCCGCCCGGCGAATGGCACTATTACGGCCGTACGCCCTATGGCCAGCGCTATTCGCCGCTCGACCAGATCACCCCCGAAAACGTCGCCAATCTGCAGCCGGCCTGGACCTATCGCACCGGCGACGTGAAAGGGCCCGACGACATCGGCGAGACGACCTATCAGGTGACGCCGCTGAAAATCGCCGACACGCTCTACATCTGCACGCCGCATAATTTCGCCATCGCCATCGACGCCGCGAGCGGTAAGGAGAAGTGGCGCTTCGATCCGCAGGTCAAGCTCAACAAGGACCGCCAGCACCAGACCTGCCGCGGCGTGTCCTATTATGCCGACGCCAAGATCGCTGCCGGCCAGCCCTGCGCCACGCGCATCTACCTGCCTACATCCGACGCCCGGCTGATCGCGCTCGACGCGGCGAATGGCCAGGTCTGTCCTACATTTGCCGAAGGCGGCACGCTGAACCTGCTCGCCAACATGCCATATCCGAAGCCGGGCTATTATTATTCGACGTCGGCGCCGCTGATCGTCGCCAACAAGATCATCGTCGGCGGCGCGGTCAACGACAATTATTCGACGCAGGAGCCGTCCGGGGTCATCCGTGCCTACGATGCCGACACAGGCGCGCTGTTGTGGAACTGGGATTCCGGCAATCCAGACCAGACGACGCCGCTGCCGCCGGGCCAGACCTACACCAACAACTCGCCCAACATGTGGTCGACGGCAAGCGCCGACGAAAAGCTCGGCCTGCTTTATGTGCCGCTCGGCAACAAGACGCCGGACCAGCTCGGCGCCGGGCGCAGCGCCAATGACGAGAAATTCT
Organism: Mesorhizobium sp. M0208; assembly: GCF_040322015.1. Taxonomy (NCBI): domain Bacteria; kingdom Pseudomonadati; phylum Pseudomonadota; class Alphaproteobacteria; order Hyphomicrobiales; family Phyllobacteriaceae; genus Mesorhizobium; species Mesorhizobium sp. M0208. The sequence goes on from NZ_JAMYSP010000004.1 coordinate 235,676, forward strand.
CCTCGTCGATCACCGCGCTCGATCTCAACAGCGGACAATTGCGCTGGGTGCGGCAGACCGTGCATCACGATCTCTGGGACATGGACGTGCCGGCGCAGCCGACGCTGGTCGACATCACCACGGAAAGTGGCGTGGTGCCGGCGCTGGTCGGGCCGACCAAGCAGGGCGACCTCTATGTTCTCGACCGGCGCAGTGGCGAGCCGATCGTTCCGGTCAAGGAAGTGCCGGCGCCGGGCGGCGCGATCGAGGGCGATCATACCTCGCCGACACAGCCGATCTCGGACCTGAGCTTCAGTCCGAAACCGCTGACCGGCGCCGACATGTGGGGCATCACCATGTTCGACCAGCTGGCCTGCCGGATCGAGCTCCGGAAGCTGCGTTATGAGGGCCGCTATACCCCGCCATCGCTGCAGGGCTCGCTGATCTACCCCGGAAATTTCGGCACCTTCAACTGGGGCGGTGTGGCAGTCGATCCGGTCCGGCAGGTGATGTTCGGCATGCCGACATACCTGGCGTTCATCTCCAAACTGGTGCCGCGCGCCGACGTGCCGCCGCCCGGTGACACCAAGGGCAGCGAACAAGGCCTGAACCGCAATGAGGGTGCGCCTTACGCAGTGATATTGAAGCCGTTCCTGTCGCCGCTCGGCATTCCCTGCCAGGCGCCGCCCTGGGGCTATGTGGCGGGTGCCGACCTTCGGACCGGCAAGATCGTCTACAAGCATCGCAATGGCACCGTCTACGACATGACGCCGCTGCCGCTGCCGTTCAAGGTCGGCGTGCCCGGCATTGGCGGGCCGATGATCACTGCCGGCGGCGTCGCCTTCCTTAGTGCGGCGGTCGACGACTATGTGCGCGCCTATGACCTGACGACCGGCAAACAGCTCTGGCAGGCGCGGCTGCCTGCCGGCGGGCAGTCGACACCCATGACCTACACGGTAGCCGACGGACGCCAGTTCGTCGTCATCGTTGCCGGCGGCCACGGCTCGGTCGGCACCAAGCCGGGCGATTATGTGATGGCCTATACGCTGCCGAAATAGAGAAGTTCCTTCAGAGCCCGAGATGCCCTTTCAGGTCGGGTACCGATGCAAGGACCTCATTGGTCAGCTGCGGGCCGGCTGCTGCCTCGGCCTGCTGGACCAGCATCGTGCCGGCCTGGCTGATTTGTGTCAGCGTAAGGCCTGATGCCTTGAGTATGGCGACGCCGTTGATCAGCGCGCCGGTCTTTTCGCCGAGAGCGCCGCCGAGCGCGCCCTCCAGCGAGGACAGGAGGCCACCACCGGAAGCCGCGCCGGGAGCCATGACATCATATTGCTTGGCCAGGGCGTCGGCTCCCGGGATTCTGGCAAAGAAGCTGGACAGGGTCGTGCCTTCCGCCTCGTGTTCAAGCACCGAGAAAATCGTGCCGGCGATCTTTTCCGTCAAAGCCTGGTTGAGACCGGATTTCTGGGAGACGGTGTTGATGATGTCCTGAACGTCCATGATCTTTCCTCAGGCCTTGGTGTTTGCGGGCGGGTGCCGGTTGACGCGGATCTTGATCAACGATCGTTTGAAGGCGGGGAAGGCAGTGAACCGCAGCGCCAGCAAAGCCATGGCGGCGAGGGCGAACCCACTTGCCAGAAGCGGGGAGAGAAAGGTCATGGGCGTATTCCTTCGTCGTCAATCACGCATTCTTTTCCCGCCAAATGGCCATTCTCGTTCGCCAGATGGCCCGAATGAGGCATAGCCCGGTAACTTCTTTTTACATCGTGGTGCGTGCATTTAGCATTGCCACAAAGGACCAAAATTTAACGACAGTGCGGCGCCGGGCATCACGGTCGTCGTGCAGGGACTTTTGGCAGCCTCACTCAGCCGTGACTGGACCAGGCAAGCTTCGGCTCTATGTTGCCGCGGGGGCCCACGAGGAGCGCGCCATGACAACACCTGCCGGACCCACTGCCGCCAAGCCTGTCATTACCCAGGCGATGATCGATGCCTATGACGAATACACGCATCTGACGCTCGACCGGCGGCGCTTCATGGAGCAATTGACCAGGCTTGCCGGATCGGGTGCGGCAGCTGCCGCGATCGCGCCGCTGCTGGCGGCGAACTCGGCCCAGGCGGCAATCGTGGCGGAAGACGATCCGCGTGTGAAAGGCGAGGACATCAGCTATCCCGGCAGCGGCGGCGAGATGAAGGGCTATCTGGTCAGGCCGGGAGACCAGACCGGCAAGCTTGGTACCGTCATCGTCGTGCATGAGAACAGGGGTCTCAACCCGCATATTCGCGACGTGGCGCGGCGCGTTGCGCTGGAAGGGTTCGTAGCACTCGCGCCGGACTTCATGACACCGCTCGGCGGCACGCCGGACGACGAAAACAGGGCACGTGACCTGTTTTCCCAGCTCGATCCAGCACAGGTCGCCGCCAATGCCGTGGCAACGGTCGCCTACCTCAAAGGCTACAAGGACGGCAACGGCAAGGTCGGCGCCATCGGCTTCTGCTGGGGCGGCGGCACGGTGAACATGCTGGCCGTCAACGCGCCGGACCTCGCCGCCGCCGTCGCCTATTACGGCATGCAGCCAAAGGCCGAGGACGTGCCGAAGATCAAGGCCGCGCTCATGCTGCATTATGCCGGCCTCGACACCCGCACCAATGCCGGCATCGATGCCTTCAAGAAGGCACTCGACGCGGCTCATGTCGAATACTCGGTCTATGTCTATGAAGGCGCCAACCATGCCTTCAACAACGATACGTCGGCGGCCCGCTACGACAAGAAGGCGGCTGACCTCGCCTGGGGCCGGACGATCGCTTTCCTCAAGGAGAAGCTGGCCTGATCAGGTGGGCGCCGGCGCCGGTTTGTGAAGGGCGACGCCGGCCACCACCAGCGCGATGCCGATGCAGTCGGTGAGGCTCGGCACCTGCCGCAGCACAATGACGCCGATCAACGTCGCGGTGACCGGCAGCAAAGACAGCATCAGCGCGAAGCTGGAGCGCGGCAGCCGCGACATGGCAAGCTGGTCGCATATATAGGGGATGACCGACGAGCAGATGCCGACGCCGACCGCCGCAAGCAGCAGCGGCGGCGCCGAGAAAGCCGGCAGAGCATCGGCGAAACCGATCGGCAGAACGACGAGAAGGGCGACCGCCATGGCGGCACCCAGCCCGACGATGCCATCGCCGGCGCCGCCGCGCGCGACGCGGTGGCCGAGCACGATGTAGCCAACGAACAGCGTGCCGTTGAGAAAGGCCCAGAACAGACCGACGGGATCGCTCGACCATTTGACGTCGATCAGCAACAGGGTGCCGGCGACAGCGATTGCGAGGGCGGCGAGATTGCGCGGGCTTCTGAGGCCAACAAGCGCAACGCCGATAGTGCCGACGAATTCGATCGCCGCCACCAGCGAGATCGGCAGCCGGTCGAGCGCCAGGTAAAACGAGCAATTCATCACGCCAAGGCAGACGCCGAAGGCCAGAAGCAACAACCGCGTCGAGCGATCGGCGCGGGCGAAGACCGCCCATGGCCGGGTCAACGGGGCAAAGACGAGTGCCGCGGTGGCGATGCGCAGCCAAGCCATGCCGAGCACGCCGACATGCGGGAACAGCAGCACCGCGAAGGCCGGTCCGAGATAGTGGAACACGGCGCTGACGCCGAACCAGAGATGCGGCGGGACCGCGTTTGCCAAGGTAAAGGCGGGGCCGGCGAGTGCCGGACTTGCTGCGGGGGCTTGCGTCCGATCTTGCATGGGATCAGTATCGCAGGCGATTTTTGCCATTGATAGGGATGATGGCCGGTCATTGCGGCTATTTGCTTTCCGAAATCAAGGAGTATTCCGCTGAAACGCCTTCGAAATGAAAATACCGATCTGGGCCCGGCGGATCTGAAAATCCTGCGCCTGCTGGAAAAGGACGCGCGCACCAGCACCGCCGAACTGGCGCGATCGGTCGGCCTGTCGGCGCCGAGCGTGGCCGAGCGCATCAAGCGGCTGCAGGAAAGCGGTGTGATCGAGGCCTATACGGTGCGCATCAATCCGGCCGCGCTGGGCATGAAGCTGTCGGCATGGCTGCGCATCAGGCCGGTGCCGGGGCAACTCGCCGTCGTGGCCGAAATCATCCGCGACCTGCCGGAAATCGCCCAATGCGACCGGGTCACTGGTGAGGACTGCTTCATCGCGCTGGCGCATGTCGCCTCGGTGGCCGAGCTCGAGCGAGTGATCGACCGGATCATTCCCCATGCGATGACCAACACGGCGATCATCCAGTCGTCGCCGGTGGTGCCGCGCTCGCCGCTGGGGGCGGTGAAGCGCCAGCTTTGATGCTTGGGGTCGTTCGTCAGCACGTCGTCCGCTTAACTCGAAACGTCGCGCCGCCCCTTCATCGCCCTGCGGGCACTTCTCGGACGCTGTCATCAATGGTTTCGTCAATTGCCAGCGTTTGCTGAAAGAGCGCCGAGGCTGCGGCCAACCCTTTTCCCCGTCACTATAAGCTGAGAAGGTGGCGGCAGCCGGATGAAGGGCAGCGCAACCAGAAATACAAACCGGACGGCCGGTCTGTTTCTTCCCGCACCGTTCAGGCGTGGCCGCGTTTGATCCGCGCCTGCTTCAGGATGGCGCGCCAGCGGATCATGGCGAAGGGAATCGGCTCGTTGTTGTTGGCGATGTGGAAGATCTCGTTGTTGAGGTTCTTCAGCGAGCGCCAGAAATCATAGTCGGTGATGCGTGGATCAGCCGCCAGCCTGTCCGCCTCGACCTTGATGTCGGTTTTCATGCACGTTCCCCGAACCGCTGCTGCTCCGCCGCCCGTATCGCAATTCGATGCGGATGGTTTTCCAACGCCGCGCTGAGTCGTTCAACGTCTCAATTCGGCTTGTTCACGTTAAAACCTCGGTAAGGTTAACGGCGGTTGGCCAGTGGTTCAAGCGCTCTCTTGGTTCAAGCCGGCTTACGACGAATACCGATCGAGCGGCCGGCGCGCTCCGGCATCGGCAGGGCAGCATGGGCGGCGCGCATCGCTTCCACCCTGGCCAGGACGTCAGCGGGGAAGGGCGCGACCCTCGGGCCAGCCATGTCGACATGCAGCGACAGCGTTTCGGAGGTGGCGGCGAGCCAGCCGTCGAGATGGCGGATTTCCTGGTAGGCCCTCAGCCGCTTCTCGTCATGGTCCAGCAACTGGAACGAGACTGTGACCTTGTGGTCGAGATGCAATTCCTGGACGTAGCAGACATGGACTTCCGCGGTGTAGATGGTCAGCCGCCGTTCTTTCACATAATCCGGCCCCATCCCCATCATCTCGAAGGCTTCGTCGGAGCACCGGTCGAACAGCACGTTGTAATAGGCCATGTTGAGATGGCCGTTGTAGTCGATCCAGGCCTCCTCGATGTCCATGGCGCGAGAGACGAAAGGGGCGGGGATGGGCATTGGAAACTTCCTTCTCGTCATGCCGGGATGAGCGTGGACTGGACAGAGCGTGGTTGGTGAGACTACGCATCCCTAGATGCAGAACAAGGGTGGACGCTGGTCCATTCGCGGAGGAATCGATGGCTCTAAGCGACCTCAATCCGGTCGAGCGCAACGAAGAAGGCATCGCCGCCGTGCTCGGCATCCTGAAGCAGCAGCTCGGCGAGCGATTCCAGACCGGCCAGGCGATCCGCGCCCAGCACGCGCACACCACGACCTATATTCCGACGCAGGCGCCGGACGGGGTCGCCTTTGCCGAGACCACGCAGGAGGTGCAGGAGATCGTGCGCGCGTGCGCGGCACATCGCGTGCCGGTGATCGCCTTCGGCATCGGGTCTTCGCTGGAAGGCCACACCAACGCGCCGGGCGGGGGCATCTCCCTCGATACGTCACGGATGAACCGGGTCATAGCGGTCAATCCGCAGGACCTCGATTGCACCGTCGAGCCCGGTGTGACGCGCGAGGATCTGAACCGGCACCTGCGCGACACCGGCCTGTTCTTTCCGATCGATCCGGGCGCCAACGCTTCGCTCGGCGGCATGGCGGCGACGCGGGCCTCGGGCACCAACGCCGTGCGCTACGGCACGATGCGCGAAAACGTCCTGTCGCTGACTGCGGTGATGGCCGACGGTGAAGCAGTGACGACCGGCAAGCGCGCCAAGAAAAGCTCGGCCGGCTACGATCTGACACGGCTGCTGATCGGCTCGGAAGGCACGCTCGGCATCATCACTCAGCTGACGTTGAAGCTGCAGGGCATTCCGCAGGCGATTTCGGGCGGCGTCTGCCCGTTCCCCAGTGTCGAGGCGGCGTGCAATGCGGTGATCGCGACCATCCAGATGGGCATTCCGGTGGCGCGCATCGAATTGGTCAACGCGCTGCAGATGCGGGCGATGAAGACCTATTCAAAGCTTGATTATCCGGAGAGCCCGTGCCTGTTCGTCGAGTTCCACGGCAGCGATGCCGGCGTCGCCGAGCAGGCCGAAACCTTCGGCATGATCGCCGAGGAAAATGGCGGCGGTCCGTTCCAATGGACCAGCGTCGCCGAAGAGCGGACGAAATTGTGGAAGGCCAGGCACGATGCCTACTGGTCGTCGCTGACGCTGCGGCCGGGTGCCAAGGGCCTGTCGACCGATGTCTGCGTGCCGATCTCGCGCTTTGCCGAATGTGTCACCGAGACCGAGGCGGATATCGCCGAGATGGGCCTGATCGCGCCGATCGTCGGCCATGCCGGCGACGGCAATTTCCATGTGCTGGTGCTGATGGACGTGGACGATCCGAAGGAGATCGCGCTGGCGGAAAAATTCGTGGCGCGGCTCAACATGCGCGCTATCGCGATGGACGGCACCTGCACCGGCGAGCATGGCATAGGGCAAGGCAAGATCGGCTTCCTGCGGCACGAGCTTGGCCATGGCGTCGACATCATGCGCACGATCAAGCAGGCGCTCGACCCGCTGAATATAATGAACCCCGGCAAGATATTGCCTGGAAAGGGCTGACCTTCAGGCCGCTGCCGTGCCCCCATTTGCCTCTTTATCGACACGCTGATGCGGGTAGAGTGCCACTGACTTTCAACCAAAACTATCCAGGAGCTCATGCTCGCACGCCTGTTCGTGATCTTCGGTGGGCTTCTTGTGCTGGTGCTGTGTGCGGCGCTGGTGGTGCCGTACTTTGTCGACTGGACGGGTTACCGTGCCGATTTCGAGCGCGAGGCCAGTGCCGTCCTCGGTCGCAAGGTGACCGTGCAAGGCGATGCGACGGCGAGGCTGCTGCCGTTCCCCTCGGTGACGTTCTCGAATGTCGCCGTTGCCGGTGGCCCCAACGGCCAGCCGGCGATGACCGTCGAAACCTTTTCGATGGATGCAGAACTCGCGCCATTCCTGCGCGGTGAAGTGCTAATCTTCGACATGCGGCTGGTGCGGCCGAAGGCGACGATCGACATCGCCGCCGACGGCACGGTCGACTGGACTATACGGCCATCCTCGCCCTTCGATCCCGGTCAGATTTCCATCGAGAAGCTGACGGTGACGGAAGGACAGATCGCGCTCAGCCACGCCGCCGGCGGGCGCAGCCATCTTATTTCCGAGATCAACTCAACGATCTCGGCCAAGTCGCTGGCCGGCCCCTGGAGGCTGGACGGCTCACTGTTGCTGGACGGGTTGCGGACCACGATCGCCGCTTCCACCGGCAAGGCCGAACCGGACGGGCAAATGCGGCTCAGGCTCAAGGCCGATCCGGATGCCTATCCGCTGGTCATCGAGACCGACGGCAATGTGGGCCTCGTTGAGGGCGCCGCCGTCTATTCGGGCCAGTTCAAGATATCGGGCGCAGACCGAACCGCGGCGCGGCCGCGCGGCACCGGCGGCGAGGCGCTGAAGGTCAGCGCCGGCAAACCGGACCCGGGCTTCAGGCTGAACGGCAAGTTTTCGCTCGACCACCAGAAGCTCGGCGTCGACGAATTCCGCTTCGAGACCGGGCCGCTCGACAATCCCTACACCGCCGACGGCAAGGCTGCGGTCGACCTTGGGCTGAAGCCGCATTTCTCTATCGAGGCCAATGGCGCGCAGGTGCAGTTCGACGAGGCCGTCGGGGCGGCGGCCGGGGCCGGATTGACGCTGTCCGAACGGGTGGTGGCGCTCGAGCAGGCGCTGCTCGATCTGCCGAAGCCGACCATACCGGGCACGGTCGAGGTGAAACTGCCGGCGGTGGTCGCAGGCGACACCACGGTTCGCGACGTGCATCTGTCCGCCGAGCCGGCCGAAGGCGGCTGGGCGGTAAAATCGCTGGCCGCCACGCTGCCCGGCCGCGCCAAGCTGGAAGCCAATGGCATGGTCAGCGTCGAGGACCATTTCGGTTTCACCGGATCGCTGCTTCTGGCGGTGGCGCAGCCCTCCGGCTTTGCCGCCTGGCTGTCGAAGGACGTCGACGAGGCGATCCGCCGTTTGCCGGCCGCCGGCTTCAAGGCCAAGGTGGATTTGAGCGAAAAACACCAGGCCTTCAGCGATCTCGAACTCATCCTCGGCAAGGCGAAGTTCTCCGGCCGCATCGATTCCAACCAGCCCGACGAAACCCGTCCATCGGTGCTGATGCAACTCGAAGGTGGCGAACTCGACGTCGACGGGCTCGCTGCCTTCGCCTCGATCTTCGTCAGCGACAAGGGCGCCAACCGCTTTTCCGATCGCGACCTCGATTTCCAGATCAAGGCCGGGCCGGTCAGCGCCGGCGGCTTGACCGCCGATAGCGTCGATACTTCACTTAGATTGCGTGAGGGGCTGCTTGAGATCGACCGCCTGTCGGTCGGCGGACTTGCCGGCGCCTCGATCAGTGCCACCGGCCGGATCAAGGATTTCCCGGCGAGCCCGACCGGCAAGCTCGACGCCTCGGTGGTCGCCGTCGACCTCAAGCCGCTGATCGACGTCGCCGTCCAGCATTATCCAGACAACGCGGTGCTGAAGTGGCTGGCGGAGCGCGCGGCTGCCTATCCCGAGCTGTTCCAGGATGCGCGTATCGACGCGGTCACGAGTGCCGCAGACAATGGCGATGGTACGACCGGACTGGCCATGAGCGCACAGGGCAAGGCCGGTGGCTCGGCCTTTTCGGCGTCGTTGTCCGGCAAAGGGGCGCTCGACCGGCCTCTCGAAGCGCCGGTGACGCTGACCTTCAACGCAAGGAACGCCGACGCCACCGCGCTTCTGGCGCTTTACGGTCTGCCGGCACTGCCGCTCGGCATGCTCGGCGAGGCGACCACCGACGTCTCGGCCAAAGGCACGCTTGGCGGCGGCCTGGCGACACGATTCAGCCTGGCCGGCAATGACTTCAAAGCTGGTTTCGACGGGACAATTGCCGACACGCCTCAGGGCGCGGCCGCCAAGGGCAAGGTCAGCCTTGAAACGGCCGACATCTCGCCATGGCTGATGACGACCGGCGTCGGCCTGCCCGGCATGGAGACCGGCATGTCGACGTCGCTTGCTGCCGATGCCGACTACGGCAATGGTCTCCTGGTGCTGAGCGGGCTCAGCGGCGCCGTCAACGAAGCGGCGGTTTCCGGTGACGTAAATATCGACATCAAAGAGGGGCTGCCGCATCTTGCCGGCGCGCTGTCGCTGGACGAGCTGGACCTCGATCCGATGGCGGTGATGCTGTTCGGCGACCAGGCTTTCCTTGTCAATGACAGGACCTGGCCGACGGCACCGTTCAGCCAGAAATCCAGTCTGCCATTTACCGCCGATCTCGATCTGACGGCGGCGTCGCTTGCCGCCGGCCCGCTTGCCACCGCCTATGACGCTGCGCTTTCGCTGCAGCTCGACCAGGAGGGCATCCGTGTTTCCGACCTCAAGGCAAAATTCCTCGGGGGCGAGTTGAGTGGCCTGTTCGAGCTCAAGAACAATGACGGCACCGGGCTTTTCTCCGGTCAGATGAAACTCGCCGGCTCCGATTTGACAGCTGTGCTGCCGGAGGCCGGCATCAGCGGAAGCGGCGATTTCTCGGCGGCGCTTTCGACCAGCGGCAAATCGGTCGACGCGATGGTCGCGGCGCTGTCCGGTTCCGGCACGGCGACGCTGAAGGGTATGACTATTGCCGGCTTTAATCCCGATGCCTTTGGCGCACTTATTGCCAAGGCCGACCCGATCGGGCGCGATATCGACGCATCGAAGACTGCCGGTTTTGTGCCGCAGATCGCCGCGGCGGGCAGTTTTCCGGCGCAGGACACCGATATTGCCTTCACCATCGCCGGCGGCACGCTGAGAGCACCGCCGGTCAAATTGGAAAGCCCGGGCGCGACGCTGTCCGCCGACATCACCGCCGATCTGAACACCAGCACCGTCGATGCCAAGGGCGAGATCGCCTATCGACCCGGCGATGAGGCGCTGGTCGGCTCCGAACCGATTTTGAATTTCAGCGTCGACGGTCCGTTCGGCGCCACCAAACGGCAGTTCGACAGCGAGCCGCTGGCCCAGTTCCTGACCCAGCGTGCGCTGGAAAAGGAGCAGCAGCGAGTCGAAGCCATGCAAGCCGCACTGCTCGAGAAACAAAGGCTGCGGCGTGAGGTGCGCTACTACGCTGCCTTGCAAACCGAGCGTGAAAGAGCGGCGGCGGAACGGCGCAAGCAGGAGGAGGAAGCGGCGCGGCTGAAGGCTGAGGCCGACGCCAGGGCAAAGGCCGAAGCCGAGGCTCAGGCCCAAGCCGAAGCGGAGGCGAGGGCGCAGGCTGAAGCCAAGGCGAAGGCTGAAGCGGACGCCAGGGCAAAGGCCGAAGCCGAGGCGCAGGCCCAAGCCGAAGCGGAGGCCAGGGCGCAGGCCGAAGCCAAGGCGAAGGCGGATGCAGCAGCGAAGGCCGAAGCCGAGGCGAGGGCGAAAGCCGAGGCGGCTGCAAAGGCCAAAGCGGATGCTGAAGCCAAAGCCAAGGCGGCGCAACAGGCTGCCGAGGAAGCCGCGCAGGCCGAAGAACAGCAACGCCAAAGGGCGGAAGAGGCGTTGCGGATCGCCTCGGAAGAGAAGGCAAGGCTCGACGCCGAACGCAAGGCCGCGGCGGAGCGAGCGGAACGGGCGCCACCGGCCACAAATAACGTGCCACCGCCAGTGCAGCCCCCGCCAAAGCTCAAGTTCGATCCCTCGTCGATCGACGATCTGCTAAAATCGCTGAATGGCGGGTGACGGCGTATCCTTTATATATCGGGTCCAGCAAGCAAGCGCTTCAGCATCGGCTCGATCCGCCCGAGTTCGTCGAGATGAGCGGCTGACAGATCGGCGAGACTGTCGTCGGCGCGCTCGGTCAGCCGCAGCAGCACGCGGCGGTGGTCCTCCTCGTCGTGCTCCCTCGCGACGAGCCCGGCTTCGCAAAGACGGTTGACCAATTCCACTGCGCTGTGATGGCGGATGCGCAGGCGCTCCGCGAGGTCGCCAATGGTCACCGGCCCTCCGCCGGGAAACCCTTTGATCGCAAGCAGGGCCTGATGCTGGCGTGGTGTCAGGCCGGCTTCCTGCGCCTGGATTTGGCTGAATTCGAGAAAGCGGCGGATCAGGTAACGAAATTCGGACAGCCTCTGGTAATCGGCCGGCCCGATCGTTGCGCCGCGCTTTTGTGGCTTCGAAGTGTCTGCCATCGAATCCTTTCCGACAAAGCCGCAAACGGGCCTTGAACATTTATATCGTGTTACGATACAGAACGCACCAACATGGCTCGTGCCCGCCATCATCGGTGGCACGGCCGGCGACCCATCCGCAAGTCGGCACGCCGTCAGAAAGCAAGGTTTGCAAATGAAGTCCGATCACGCCAACCCGGGCCATCTGCGGGATTTTACCACCGATGCCCGGGTGCTGCTCATTGCCGGCATAGCGGTGGTGGTGGCGACGGTGGGGCTGTTTGCCGGCATTGCCTTTTTGAAGCTGATCCGGCTTGCCACGAACATCGCCTATTTTGGCCAGTTCACGCTCGCCGACCTGAAACTGCAGGATACGCCGTTTGGCTATGCCTCGGTATTTGTTCCGGTCATCGGGGCATTGATCATCGGTGTGATGGCTCGCTTCGGCTATGACAATATCGCCGACATGCTGGATGGCCGCACCATAGCGACCGCTGCGCTCACCCTGTTGGTGGTGAAGGCGATCATCTGGTCGGTCGCACTCGGCTCGGGAACGTCGGGAGGTGTGCTGGCGCCGCTGCTGATCATGGGCGGGGCGATGGGCGCGGTCCTCGCCGGCTTCCTACCGGCCGCCGATCCGGGCTTCTGGGCGCTGCTGGCGATGGCGGCGACGATGGGCGGCACCATGCGTGCGCCGCTGACCGCCACCTTCTTTGCGGTCGAACTGACCGGCAACACCCATGTCCTGGTGCCGCTGATCGCGGCAACTGCCACTGCGCACGCGGTGACCGTGCTGTTGATGAAGCGTTCGATCCTCACCGAAAAAATCGCACGGCGAGGGCATCACATGGTTCGCGAATACCGTGTCGATCCGTTCGCCCTGACCAGGGTGCGCGAGGTGATGACCAGCGACGTCGAGAGTGTGCCGGCGACAATGACGCTGCACGGCGCGGCAGCGTTCCTGACGGCGCCGGAGACACGACATCCGAGCTTTCCGGTCGTCGATGAAGAGCGCCACGTGCTTGGCGTCATCGACCCGCCGGCGATCCTGCGCTGGAGACGCACCGGCAAGCACCGCACGACGACGCTTGGCGAACTGCTGGCCGGCAGCAAGGTCACGCTGGCCTATCCGGATGAGTATCTCGAGGGTCTCTCCGACAAGCTGCTGATGGCGAACGTGTCCCATTTGCCGGTCGTCACGCGAGAAAATGCCCGGCTGGTGGGCTATGTCGGCTGGAAGGACCTGATGCGCGTCAGATCGAAGGAACAGGCCGAAGAACGCGACCGCTCGGCTTTGCTGGGCTTCCGTATCCGGCGCAGGAAACAGGATAGCGTTGCCTGAAGGCTAAAACTTGCCGCGCTTGGCCCAATCCAGCACATAGAGCCTGAGCGCCGAGGAGAGGTTCGCATCGCGCGGGCGGCTCTCGTCGATTTCGGCGACAAGCGCGGCGAGCGTCAGTTTTCGCACGGCCGCAATAGCGATCAGGTCGTCGTAAAAAGGCTTTTCGAGCGAATAGCTGGTGCGGTGGCCGCGAATCGTGACCGAGCGCTTTTCGACCGGGCTCACGCGACGATCCTATTCACATTCAAGCATCGGATTTGTCCGAATCGCCCGATTTTTCGCGGCGATGGCCGGCGACGAACTTATCGACCTTGTCGGCGATCAGGCGGTCGCGATCCCGGCTGGTTTTGGAACGGCCATGCAGCGCCCGGTTCTGCTCGGCCAGGCGCTCCTTCTCGGTTCGCGCCTTCTGCTTGCGTGCCTGACGGAGATTGACGATCTCGGCCATGTCACGCCGCCCGTCGGGTCATTTCTTGCGGAAGGCGTCGAGCGACACCACGTCGGCGCCCTTGGCACCGGCGTCGGCCGCGGCAGGCTTCTTTTCCACCTCAGCGTTTTTCTTCTTCGTCTCAGGCTTTTTCTCGGCGACGATGGCCAGCGGCTCGGGAGCAGGCTTGGCCTTTGTCTCCTGTTCCGCCGGGGTATCGGTCTTGACGTCGAATTCGAGCTCGAAGTTGACGGATGGATCGTAAAAGCCGCGCACTGCCGAGAACGGGATTTCCAGTTTCTCCGGCACGTCGGAAAACGACAACCCGACTTCGAAGCCGGTGTCGCTCACCTTCAGGTCCCAATACTGGAACTGGATGACGATGGTCATCTGTTCGGGATAGCGCTCGCGCAGCCGCGACGACACGCGCACGCCCGGCGCGCCGGTGAGAAAGGTGATGAAGAAGTGATGGTTGCCCGGGAGACCGGTGCGCGCGACCTCGGCCAGGACTTTGCGCATGACGCCGCGCAACGCCTCCTGGGCCAGAATGTCGTAGCGGATGTGGTCGTCGGCCATGTGGCTGTCGGGTTCCGTTGAATCGTCCTGATAGCTGTAATCAAGCTTGAGCGCGGCGTAAACCGGATATAGATCGCCTGCGTGCGGAAGCGAAGCCCATCGGCGACGATTTGATCGTGAAACGGCTTTGATCGTCAAGCGCTGGCGAGCGCGCCCTGTTTACCAGCCACAGGCTGCCGCTTGCCGAAGGCGCGCAGGAAGGTGCGCACGCCATTTGTCGCCGACTGCACCACCTCGTCCTCGGTCGGTGTGCCGCCGAGCATGAACGTCGTCTGCAACTCGGCATTGGCAAGCGCCATGAACTGGCGCGCTGCGACATCGGGATCGTCGATATCAAGGAAGCCGGCATGAGCGAGGCGGGCGAAGCGGGCGGCGATCGCCGGCCATGTCCTGCCCGGTCCTTCTTCGCGCCATTCGGCGAACAACTCGGGATAGCGCCCGCCCTCGGTCTGGATCAGCTTGCGCAGGAATTTGCCGTCGCGGTTGCAAATGCAGTTGTGGGTCATCCGCACAGCAAAGGCGATGAGGTCGGCCTCGAGATCCTTCGGCTGATCGGGAAAAGTGGAAACCGTGGCAAAGATGCCGGCGTTGCAACGTTCGGTGAGGTCGCGGACGATGGCAACGAAGAGTTTTTCCTTGTCGCCGTGATGATTGTAGATGGTCTGGCGGGAGACGCCGGCCTCGGCGGCAATCATGTCGATATTGGCACCGGCGAAGCTTTCGCGGCAGAAGACCGAGGTGGCGGCGTCGACAATCGACATCCGCTTGGCCTCATGGCCCCGTGGCGGGAAAATGTCAGGAGAAACGTTGGCCTTCATGCAAAACTATATAGAGGTGGTTGACGAATTAGACAAGCCTGTCTAAATTTGTGGACTGCACGAAGGGAGTTTCGTTCCGCAGAAGAGTCGGAACTCCACGGGATGGAACGTCCTAGGGTTACGCGCCGGTCCTCGGCGGCAACCAGAATTCGAAAGAGCCTGCTATCATGAACGCCAAATTCCTCCGCATTGCGGTCGTGCTCGGCCTATTGTCCGCGATCGGCCCGTTTGCCATCGACATGTATCTTCCGGCCCTGCCGTCAATCGGCGAGGATCTGCATGCCGGCACTGCCGCGGTGCAGATGAGCCTGCTGATCTTCTTTCTTTCCATGGGCTTCGGCCAGATCGTCGTCGGACCGATCTCCGACATGGTCGGCCGCAAGCTGCCGCTCTATGGCGGCCTGGCGCTGTTCATGGTCGGCGGCGTCGGCTCGGCGCTGGCTCCCTCGATCGAATGGCTGATCGCCTTCCGTTTCCTGCAAGGGCTCGGCGCCAGCGCCGGCATGGCCGTGCCGCGCGCGATCGTTCGCGACCTGCATACCGGCACCGAGGCCGCCAAGTTGATGTCGCTGCTGATGCTGGTGTTTTCGGTGTCGCCGATCCTGGCGCCGCTGACCGGCAGCCAGATCATCGAGAACTTCGGCTGGCGCGCCGTGTTCTGGACGGTGACGGGCGCGGCCGTGCTCGCCACCATCCTGCTGGCGACATCTCTCAAGGAGACGCGGCCGGTCGAAGAGCGCGCCGGTTCGTCCTTCGGGACGGCACTTTCCGGCTACCGCTTCCTGATGGGCGACCGCAACTTCCTTGGCCTGACAGCCATCGCCGGCTTCGGCATTGCGAGCTTCTTCGTCTATCTGTCGAGCTCGTCCTTCATCCTGATCGACCATTATGGCCTGTCGCCTTCGGTTTACAGCGTGTTCTTCTCGATCAATGCGGTTGCCTTCATCGGCATGTCGCAGCTGACCGGGTTGCTATCGGAGCGGTTCGGGCTGCAGCGCGTGGTGCGCGTCGCGGTGACCGGCTATGCGACAACGATGGTGGTGCTGTTCGCGGTGATGGCATCGGGTGTCGACCGGCTCGACGTAATGGCGGCGCTGCTGTTCATCGGCTACGGCTTTCTCGGCCTGGTCATCCCGACAACGTCGGTGCTGGCCATGGAAGAGCATGGCGAGATCGCCGGCACCGCTTCGGCGCTGATGGGCACGCTGCACTTCGCCATCGGCGCGGTCGCAATGGGCGTCGCCGGCGTGTTTTTCGACGGCACGCCGCTGCCGATGGTGGCGGGCATCACGCTGTGCGCGGCGATCTCCTTCACACTGGCCAAGATAACACTCGGCCGCAGCCGGGACGTTGCGGAAGCGCCGGCGGAGTAAGCTTCACCTATCGAGACAAAAAGGCCGGGCGATGTTCCCGGCCTTTTCACGTTTGCGGTCCCGGTTCAAAGCAGCCTATACCTATACGACGGGTTCAAGACATGCAGCTTAGACATCTCAAGACCTTCGTGGCGGTCGCCACCACCTTGAACATCACGCGCGCCTCCGAGCGGGTTCATCTTGCCCAATCGAGCGTGACCGAACAGATCCAGGCGCTGGAAGCCGATCTGGGCACGTCGCTGTTCGACAGGTCACGGCGTGGCTTGAAGCTGACGGCGGCAGGACAGCGCCTGCTGGACTACGCAAACGATCTCCTCGACCTTGCGGACGAAGCCCGTTCCGCTGTCGCCGACGCGAGCGGTACGGTTGCCGGTCGCCTGACGGTCGGTGGCCCGGAGACGCTTTGCTCGACACGCTTGCCGGCTTTGCTGGGGGAATTCCATCGGCGTCATCCCGATGTGGAACTGGACCTCAGGGCGAACGATAGCAGTGGGTTGCGTGCCGGCGTGACAAGCGGGGCGCTGGACGTATCGTTCCATTTCGGAGCCGTCCCGGCGGCGGCGCCGGATCTGCGAAGCGAGCAGATAGCCGAGGAAGAGCTCGTCGTCATAATGCCGGCAAATCACCGGTTGGCCGGATATTCTGCCATAAGGTCCGACGACCTGACTGACGAGGCCTTCCTCGTCACCCAGCCCGGTTGCGTCTATAGGCGGATGTTCGACGAAACGTTTGCCGCAACATTGCCTGACCGTCCAAAACTCGTCGGCGAGTTCGCCAGCATGGGTGCGATACGGGGCCTTGTTGCAGCCGGTCTTGGATGCGCGCTGGTTCCGCGTCTCGTGACTTCCGCGGCCGACGCCGATATCGGTGTGTTGCCTTGGGCCGGAAGCAGCGCGGTGACGCCAGTCACCATGATATGGCGCCACCGGCGCATTCAAGCGCCGGTGCTGCGGCTGTTCCTCGCAATGGTTCGCGAAATTTGGCCATCGCTAGACCAGCCGCTGGCCACCATCGACATGAAGCACCGTTCCGGTGATGAAGCCGTTATGCATCAGGGACGTGATGGCCTGGGCAATGTCGGCTGCCTGCCCGATCCGGCCGACGAGCAGGCGCTTTGCCATGCCGTCCAGCGCAGCCGTCTTTCCGCTGCCGGCGACGGCATCCCAAATCGGCGTGTCGACCCAGCCCGGCGAGACGACGTTGACGCGGATCGGCGCCAGTTCGACGGCAAGCGCGTAGGCGAGTGAGCCAAGGGCCCATTAACGGCTGCCACCACCGAGCCTTTCGCCGCCGGACGATAGGCGGCGATGCCCGAGGTCAGCGTGATCGATCCCCTGGGCGTCAGACGAGGCGCGCCATGTTTGGCAAGAAGAAGCGGTCCGACGACCTTGGAATCCATCACTTCCCGCGCCAAGGAGATGTCCATCTCGGGAAGCAATACATAGACGCCGGTGACGTCGGCGGCGGTCGAGACGATGTGGTCGAGCGTACCGACATCCTGGAACAGGCGTCGGACCTCGTCCTCACTTGTGACGTCGGCTGCGATCGTCCTCAGCCTTTCCGGGTGAGGCAAGCGCTGCCGTGCGGCCGACAACCGGTCCTGGGAGCGGCCGACGATCGTAACCTCAGCGCCGGCGGCAAGCCGCTGTTTGGCCAGCGAAAGCCCCATGCCGGAACTGCCGCCAACGATCAGGATGCGTTCGTGTTTTGGTGTGGTTTCCTGGTTCATCTTGTCTCCATCAGGTAGCTCGCCGGGCATGACCACACGCGGCGAGAAACTGAGGCCTTGTCCCGCAAAGGCATGAGAGAAGGGAAACAGGAAGATACGAATGCTGCCATCGGAGATTCCGATAATGGGAAGCCCTTGGGCTTTCGCCTCAGCCTGAGACGCCTCAGCCTGAGACGTTGATGAAACATTCGCCGGTGCGATCGATGCGGTCAGCCAGGGATTGGTATAAACGCCGCGGCGCCTTGGGTCTGTCAGGGCGCATAAAAAAAGCCGCCGGCCAACCTGCAGCTGCGCCTATCAAAAAAGGGAGAAATGGAGGTTTCTGTTGCCAGGTACCTCCGAACCCCGCCTAGAAGTGCGAACCACTAGGGCTTGAATTGAAGCTATCGCACCGCTTACGCGGCGAGACGTGCTTCCGCATAGTTGTCGTTGGCAACTATAAGTTTAGCCCGATAACGGTGGTACAATGCCGGGCAAAAGTACGATCTTTACACCTTCGTCGATCCTATTTCGCCCCCAGCAAAAGCCGCTCCTGAGCAGCGGTTTTTGGTGGAGGCGCCGGGTACCGCCCCCGGGTCCGAACGGCTTATTTCATCGCCTGTTTATCGCCATAGTCGGTCGAGCCGACGAAGCGAATATAGGGACTGGCGGTGGAAAATGAAAGGCCGGAATGCCACTTTCGTCCGTACCAAAGTGGATCATGAAGGGTTGACTTGCAGCCGGTCTCAACCGAAGCTTTGTGGCGGTGAGGAGACCTAGCGCATACTTGCGGCAGCGCGCCACAATCCTCATCAACCGGATCCCGTGGCGCCGACGAGGGGAAATCGATGGCCGATTATCTTGCAGACGTAAAGAAATATGATGCGGCGGCGGATGCCGACGCGGTCGCCAAGATCGTCAAACATCTGGGCATCGCGCTCAGGAACCGCGATTCCTCGCTGGTGTCCTGCACCGACCCGGAGGAACTGAAGCGCGTCAGGAACAGCTGGGTCGCCGGCAAGCTCGGCGTCACCGACGGCGCCAAGGCAGATGCGGCTATCGAAAAGGCCTGCAAGGCGATGGCGGCCGACAACAGCAAGAGCCGGGTGACGTTCTACTACCTTGTCGCCAGGGATCTGGGCATGCTCGGCTCGCTCTGAGCAACCTCGCCGCTGATGCTGGTGAGCCTTCTGCTGGAATCGTCTCGCTTTGCTGTGTTCGGCCGACGGTCATTCGGCTATGATGGCTGACAACCCGAATCGGACCGGAGCCGATGCGCCAGTATCTCGACCTTCTGAAGCATGTGCTGGAAAACGGCGCTGATCGCGGCGACCGTACCGGCACCGGAACGCGCTCGGTATTCGGCTACCAGATGCGCTTCGACCTGGCCCGCGGCTTTCCGGTCACCACCACCAAGAAGCTGCACCTGAAGTCGATTGTCCACGAGCTTTTGTGGTTCCTGGCCGGCGACACCAACATCAAATATCTCAACGATCACGGCGTCTCGATCTGGGATGAGTGGGCCGACGAGAACGGCGATCTTGGCCCGGTCTATGGCAAACAGTGGCGGTCGTGGCCGGACGACCATGGCGGCGCCATCGACCAGATTGCGAATCTTCTGAAGGAGATACGCAAAAATCCTAATTCGCGGCGGCTAATCGTTTCGGCGTGGAACCCGGCCGAGGTGGAGGCCATGGCGTTGCCGCCCTGCCATTGCCTGTTCCAGTTCTATGTTTCGGAAGGCAAGCTTTCCTGCCAGCTCTATCAGCGTTCGGGCGATATTTTTCTCGGTGTGCCGTTCAACATCGCTTCCTATGCTTTGCTGACGCTGATGGTGGCGCAGGTGACCGGATTGAAACCCGGCGATTTCATCCACACGCTCGGCGATGCGCATCTTTACTCGAACCATTTCGAGCAGGCGCGCGAGCAATTGCGGCGCACGCCCAAGGCGTTGCCGACGCTATGGATAAACCCCGAGGTGAAGGAAATCTTTGCTTTCCGCTTCGAGGATTTCCGGCTCGACAACTATTTCGCCGACGCGACGATCAAGGCACCGATCGCGGTCTAGCACCATAGCTGACCGTCCATATCGAAATTGCCTACTGCGGCTACGCCCTTGGGCGTGTCAGCATTCAACTTGATCGGCCGACGTCGACCTGACGCAATCCCTGGTCGCTGTTTTTATGCAATATTTCCTTCGGCCTCGATACCGCTGTATCCAACGAAGATTATCGCAGGCCAGGAAAACCTCAGCCCAGAAGACCGTGGCCGGTAAAGAACCTTTCCTTGTTATGTTCACATGGATATATCGATAGACGGCTTCGGGCGATCCGGGACGAGGAGAGTTTCATGCTGACGCGCAAGGGTTCGACGACGATTGCCAAAGTCGGTCTCGCCGCCATGCTGATGGTCGTGGTGCCGGCGGCCTATGCCGATGACAAGGTGGTCGTGTTTGCTGCGGCGAGCCTCAAGGAAGGGCTCGACGCCGTCAACAAGGCCTGCGAGGCCGACGTCGGCGAGGTGGCAACCATTTCCTACGCGGCGAGCTCGGCGCTGGCCAGGCAGATCGAAAGCGGCGCGCCGGCAGACGTGTTCATCTCGGCCGATCTCGACTGGATGAAATATCTTTCCGACAGGAAGCTGACCAAGCCCGAAACCGAAGTGAAACTGCTCGGTAACCAGATTGTGCTGGTTGCGCCGCGGGATTCCAAGGTCGAGACCAGGATTGAAAAGGGGTTCGCTCTTGCCGGGCTCGTCGGTGACGGCAAACTTGCCATGGGCGATGTCAAGGCGGTGCCGGCCGGCAAATACGGCAAGGCAGCCCTCGAATCGCTCGGTGTCTGGTCTTCCGTCGAAGGCCAAGTGGCGCAGGCCGAGAATGTGCGCGCCGCTCTAAAACTGGTGTCGACCGGCGAGGCAGCACTCGGCATCGTCTATGCCACGGATGCGCATGCGGAGCCTGGCGTGAAGGTGGTCGGCACTTTCCCCGCGGGTACCCATCCGCCGATCATCTATCCAGTCGCCCAGCTTGCGGATTCGGAGAGTAAGGATACCCCGGCATTCCTAAAATGCCTGCAATCCGCCAAGGCTGGCGAACTCTTCAAGGCGCAAGGTTTTACCGTGCTCGCGCCGAGCAATTAGGGCAACGCGCTGACGCATGAACTGGCTGCTGGATCTTACTCCCGACGAATGGAACGCGGTCCGGCTGTCGATCAAGGTGGCGACCGTGGCGATGATAGCCAGCCTGCCGCCGGGCGTAGCAATCGCCCTTGTGCTTGCCCGCGGCCAGTTCTGGGGCAAGACGCTGCTCAATGGTCTGGTGCATCTGCCGCTGATCCTGCCGCCGGTGGTGACTGGCTATTTGCTGCTTTTGACTTTCGGCAAGCGCGGTCCGGCCGGGGCTTTCCTGGCCGAGCACTTCGGCATCGTTTTTTCCTTTCGATGGACGGGCGCCGCGCTCGCCTGCGGCGTAATGGGTTTTCCGCTGATGGTGCGGGCGATCCGGCTGTCTATCGAGGCCGTCGACCGCAAAATCGAGGCGGCCGCCGGCACGCTCGGCGCCAATCCGCTATGGGTATTCGGCACGATCACCCTGCCGCTTATCCTGCCCGGCCTGATCGCCGGTGCGATCCTCTCCTTCGCCAAGGCGATGGGCGAATTCGGCGCGACGATCACCTTCGTCTCCAACATCCCGAACGAGACGCAGACGCTGCCGTCGGCTATCTACACTTTCACGCAGGTTCCCGGCGGCGACGCCGGAGCGCTCAGGCTGACGCTGATCTCGATCGTCATATCGATGGCGGCACTCGTGGCCTCGGAAGTGCTGGCGCGGCGTGTCGGCCGGCGGATGGACATCGAATGACGGTTCAGGTCGACATCAGCCACCGGCTTGGCGGTTTCGCCGTCAATGCCCGCTTCGAGAGCGCCGGGCGGCTGACTGCGCTGTTCGGGCCTTCCGGTTCCGGAAAGACGACGCTCATCAATTTGATTGCCGGGCTGATCCGCCCCGACAAAGGCCGTATCG
The DNA here is from genome assembly GCF_040322015.1 of Mesorhizobium sp. M0208. Lineage (NCBI taxonomy): Bacteria > Pseudomonadati > Pseudomonadota > Alphaproteobacteria > Hyphomicrobiales > Phyllobacteriaceae > Mesorhizobium > Mesorhizobium sp. M0208. Next base: position 257,452 of record NZ_JAMYSP010000004.1, read on the forward strand.
CGGCCGAGGGCCGCGTGCTGGTCGATAGCGACGCCGGCCTGTTCGTGCCGAAACACAAGCGGCGGATCGGCATGGTGTTCCAGGATGCGCGGCTGTTTCCGCATATGAGCGTGGCGAGCAATCTGCGCTATGGCCGTTGGTTCACGCCGGCTGCCGAGCGCTACGCTGATATCGATGGCGTGGTCGAATTGCTCGGCATCGGTCATCTGCTCGACCGGCGGCCGGCAAAACTCTCCGGTGGCGAGAAGCAGCGCGTGGCAATCGGCCGGGCGCTGCTTGCCAGTCCGAAATTGCTGCTGATGGACGAGCCGCTGGCGTCGCTCGACGAGGCGCGCAAGGCCGAGATCTTGCCTTATATCGAGCGGCTGCGCGACGAGACGAAAATTCCGATCGTCTATGTCAGCCACTCGATCGCCGAAGTGGCGCGGTTGGCGAGTGACGTCGTGGTGCTGATGCAAGGCAAGGTCGCCGCTACCGGTCCGACCGGAGCGATCATGCAGCGTCTGGATCTATTGCCGGCCGAAGAGCGGGGCGAGGGCGGTGCCGTGCTGGATACCGCTGTTCTGCGCCACGACGAGGCGTTTGGCATGACCGTGCTAGGCTCATTGGCGGGCGAGATCCGGGTGCCGCTTCTGGCAACGCCGGTCGGTGCGCCAGTGCGCGTCCGCATCCGTGCCCGCGACGTGATGATCGCCACCGAGCAGCCGGTCGGCCTCAGCGCGCTCAACATATTGCCGGGCACGATCGTGGCGATAGAGCCGGGCGAAGGGCCTACGGTCGAGATCGGCCTCGACTGCAATGGCGCAACCGTGCTTGCCCGCATCACCGAACAGTCACGGCAGACGCTGGGGCTCCAGCTTGGTCGAAAGGTCTTCGCCGTGGTCAAGACAGTGAGCTTCGACCGGGCGAACACCGGCGCCGGGTTCCCGGCCGAGGCGGATGGGTGAGCGGCCGATGATTCGCTATATCGTTTTAGAATAGCGGTATCGCTGCAGAACTTGTAGAATAGCGTCACCGCGGAGGAGCAAATGCCGTCGCTGAGTTTGCGGATAAATCTCGATCCAGATGGCCGCATCGGGCCGGGCAAGATCGAGCTTCTGGAACAGATCGCCGCCTTCGGCTCGATTTCGGCCGCGGCACGCGGCATGGAGATGTCCTACAAGCACGCATGGGATCTGGTCGAAGACATGAACCGGGTGTTCGGTAAGCCGCTGGTTGCGGCACAGACGGGCGGCAAAAAAGGCGGTGGCGCTCAGTTGACGTCGGTCGGGCTTGCTGTGGTCAGCCGCTTCCGCGCGATCGAGCGGGCTGCGTCTTCAGCAGCGGCGGCGCATATGGAGGCGCTGCAGGCCGAGATCGACGCAGCGTGAACTCGGCGGAATTCACGCCGCGCTCGATCCCTGCTACTCCTCCGGCTCGCCCGGCTTGCGCAGCAGATAGGTGTCCATGATCCAGCCTTTTTTCCGGCGGGCCTCCTCACGGGTGCTCACGATCTTGTCGCCAACGTCGCCAATCCGGCCCGAGATGACGATCTCGTCGGGGGTGCCGAGATAGGCCCCCCAGTAGACGGTGACGTCCTTGTCGTCCAGCGTGTTGAAGGCGCATTTGCCGTCCAGCATGACGATGGTGCTGCCGGCGTTTTCGGGCAGACCTTCCTCGGTGAGCCGGCGGCCGGTGGTGATCAAAATGGCGTCGCCAATTCGGTTCAATGCCATTTTGTGGCTGGCGGCGAGTGCCTGGATGGCGGTGATGCCAGGGACGACCTCCAGCTCGAACGCGATATTGCCTCTGAGGCGCACGCGATCCAGGATGCGCAGCGCGCTGTCGTAGAGCGATGGATCGCCCCAGATCAGGAAGGCGCCGCAGCCATCTTCGGGGAGTTCGTCGCGGATCAGGCCTTCGTAGATCACGGCGATCGCTTCGTGCCAGTCGTCGACGGTCGAGCGGTAGGAAGGCGCCGGTTCGGCGCGCACCGGCACCTCGAATTCGACACGGCGCGAGTTCGGATTAGTGACGAAGCGGTCGCAGATCTGGCGGCGCAATTCGGCGAGATCGCTCTTCTTGGCGCCCTTGTCGGGAATGAACAGCACGTCGGCCCGATTGAGGCCGTTGATGGCCTGGACCGTTATGTGCTCCGGATTGCCGGCGCCGATGCCGATGACGAGAAGCTTGCGCATGGGCCAACTCCTGCCCGATCGGAACCGGTGTGTCCAGACCGACACGACATGCCGGCAGGCGCCGGCGCATTTGCCGAAAGGCTTTGAAACGCCACATTGAACAGCTAGAGTCATGTTGGCATTCTCGCCGGGGGAGTCTCCATGTTCCGTTACGTCCTGACCGCAGCCTTGGCGCTCTCGGCTACGCCTGCGCTCGCCAATGATTCGGTCGCCGAACTCGGCACTGGTGGGCTGATCCTTTCGCGCAGCGATGCGGTGGCGATGGAAAGCGAGGATCTCTACATCTCGCCGGAAAAGGTGACGGTCGACTACGTCTTCCGCAACAACACCGACAAGGATGTCAATGCGATCGTCGCCTTCCCGATGCCCGACATCGAAGGCGACCCCGAAGAAATACCGGCAATTCCGGACGCGCAGAGCGATAATTTCCTCGGCTTCGAAGTGACGGTCGACGGGGTGCCGGCAAAGCCGCAGCTCGAGCAGAAGGTGTTCGCGCTCGGCATCGACATCGGCGCTGACCTGAAGGCGCAGGGCGTGCCGTTCTATCCGTTCGGCGATGCGGCCAAGGCAGCGCTGGCAAAGCTGCCGCAAGCGGTCACCGACGACTGGGTCAATCGCGGCATCATCATCGAGGACACCGCCGACGACGGTTCGGGCATGAAGACCGTCTATACGCCGTTCTGGCAATTGCGCTCGACCTATTGGTGGCGCTCGACCTTTCCGGCCAACAAGGCGGTCCATGTCTCGCATCGCTACAAGCCGAGCGTCGGCGGCACCTCCTCGGTCAGCTTCTTCTATGACGGCCAGTTCCAGGGCCAGTATGCCGCCTACAAGACACGCTACTGCATGGACGATGCCTTCGAGAATGCCGTGCGCAAGGCAGCCAAGGACGATCCCGACGGCTACCCCAAATATTTCGAGAACCGCATCGCCTATATCCTGACCACGGGCGGCAACTGGGCCTCGGGAAACATCGGTACGTTCAAGCTGACCGTCGACAAGGGCGATCCGAAGAACCTTGTCTCGTTTTGCGGCGAAAACGTCAGGAAGATCGGACCGACCACGTTCGAGATGAAGGCGCAGAACTTCTACCCCGAGCACGACATCGACATATTGCTGCTGGAGCCATCCGATGGCGGGAACGGCGGCTGATGGATCTCGCGATTTATGTCGCCATCGCCGCGAACGGCGTGATCGGACGCGAGGGTGGGTTGCCGTGGCGGCTTTCCACCGATCTCAAGCGGTTCAAGGCCGATACGATGGGCAAGCCCATCATCATGGGTCGCAAGACCTATGAAGGCATCGGCCGGCCATTGCCGGGCAGGCTCAACATCGTGGTGACACGAGACAGGGCATGGCGCGCCGAGGGCGTCGAAGTCGCGCACTCGATCGAGGACGCGATCACGCTGGCGACGGTGCGCGGGCGCTGCATGGCCGGCGCCGACGAGATCTGCGTCATCGGCGGCGGGGAGATCTACGCTCAGGCGCTGCCGTTGGCTGATCGGCTGCACGTGACCCATGTTCTGGCCACGGTCGAAGGCGATGCCCATTTCCCGCCGATCGATCCGGCGCGGTGGCGGATCGTCCGCTCGCAAGACGTGGCGGCTGGCGAAAAGGACAGCCATGCGACGCGCTATTCGGTTTACGAGCGGCGGCGCGACGTGCATTGAAGACGACAAAGGATCGCGACAGGTCTAAATGGACCCAAAAGGCGGACAGTGGCGGCAGCCGATCGCGTTGAAAGCGTGCCGTTGCATCCCTATAGAAGAATAATATTGGATTTTGCGCCGGTGAGCCGGCGCTTGAGGGAATTCCAAGCGAAAGGACACCCATGCCCTGGAACGACAAGAGCGGCGGCGGCGGCCCGTGGGGCGGCGGCAACAATCAGGGGCCTTGGGGTCAGGGACCCAAGGGACCCAGCGGCCCACAAGGCTCGCCTCCCGATCTCGAGGATATCATCCGGCGCGGGCAGGACAGGTTGCGGCGCGCGCTGCCGGGCGGCGGTGGCGCGAGCCCGGCCGTGTTCGGGCTGATTGCCGCGGCGCTGGTGGTGCTATGGGCGTTCAAGGCGGTCTACACTGTGCAGCCCGACGAAGTTGCGGTCGAGCTCAGGTTCGGCAAGCCGAAGGCGGAGCTCTCGCAGCCTGGCCTGCATTTCCATTGGTGGCCCATCGAAACGGTCGAGACCGCCAACATCGCCGAGCAGCTTGTCAGTATCGGCGGCGGCAGTTCCAGCGGCAATGGCCTGATGCTTTCCGGCGACCAGAACATCGTCAACGTGCAGTTCTCTGTGGCCTATCAGGTCTCCGACCCTAAGGCCTATCTGTTCGACGTGTCCGACCCGGACGGCATGCTGCAGCAGGTCGCCGAAAGCGCGATGCGCGAAGCGGTCGGCCGGCGCCCGGCGCAGGACATTTTCCGCGACGACCGGCAAGGCATTGCAGCGTCGGTGCGTGAGATCATCCAGACGACGCTGGACGGCTACAAGGCCGGCCTCAACGTCAACGCAATTTCGATCGAGGACGCCGCGCCGCCGCGTGAGGTGGCAGACGCGTTCGACGAGGTGCAGCGGGCCGAACAGGACGAGGACAAGTTCGTCGAGCAGGCCAATCAGTATTCCAATCAGAAGCTCGGCCAGGCGCGCGGTGCGGCCGCACAGATCCGCGAAGACGCGGCCGCCTACAAGAACCGGGTCGTGCAGGAGGCCGAAGGCGAGGCGCAGCGCTTCATCTCGGTCTATGACGAATATGCAAAGGCGCCGGAAGTGACGCGCAAGCGGCTCTACCTGGAGACGATGGAGAGGGTGCTGAAGGATTCGAGCAAGGTCATCGTCGAGCAGGGCAATGGGCAAGGGGTGGTTCCCTACCTGCCGCTGCCGGCATTGCAGCAGAAGGCGCCGGCACCGGCCACCGGAGGAAACCAGTGATGGCCAACCGTCTTCCCGTCATTGCGGTCATCGCCGCGGTCATCCTGTTCCTGCTCTATTCGTCGGTCTTCGTCGTCAATGCGCGCCAGCAGGCGCTGGTGCTCAGGTTCGGCGAAATCGTCGACGTCAAGAACCAGCCGGGCATCTATTTCAAGGCGCCATTCTCCTTTTTCGATGCCGACACCGTGCAGCTGATCGAAAACAGGGTGCTGCGCTTCGACCTCGACAACATCCGCGTCCAGGTCTCGGGCGGCAAGTTCTATGAGGTCGATGCCTTTATCGCCTATCGTATCTCGGACCCGCGTGTGTTCCGCGCCGCGGTCTCCGGCCAGATCGAACTGGCCGAGGCCCGGCTGAGGACGCGTCTCGACGCCGCCTTGCGCCGCGTCTATGGCCTGCGAGACTTCGAGGCGGCGCTCTCGGAAGAGCGCGCCGTGATGATGCGCGAGGTGCGCGATCAGCTGAGGCCCGATGCCACCTCGCTTGGCCTGCAGATCGAGGATGTCCGCATCCGCCGCACCGATCTCACGGCCGAAGTTTCGCAGCAGACCTTCGACCGCATGAAGGCCGAACGTCTCGCCGAAGCCGAGCGGCTGAGAGCGCGCGGCAACGAAGCAGCGCAGCGGATCAGGGCTCGCGCCGACCGCGAAGTGGTGGAAATCGTCGCCGAAGCGCAAAAAGAGTCTGAAATCCTGCGTGGTGAAGGTGAAGCCCAGCGCAGCGCCACGTTTGCCGGTGCCTATCAGCGCGATCCGGCCTTCTTCGATTTCTATCGGTCGATGAATGCCTATGGCACGGCGCTGAACAGCACCGGAACGACAATGGTGCTGTCGCCGAATTCCGAGTTCTTCCGCTTTTTCCGCGACCCGGACAGCAAGGAAACGCCTGCGGCACCGGCGGCACCACCGCCTGCCGCTCCCGCCGCACCGGCGCCACAGCCAGGCACCGGCCAGTAGGGCCGGTGCAGGGGCGCCGGCGTAACGGAGGATTTATCCTCTGGCCGTAGCCATAGCCGCAAACGTGCCTTATTTCTTGCCAACATGACGCGGACCGGCATTTTTGCCGAAGCGGTTTTTTCAGAACACCCGGAGGCCTTTCGATGACATCCACCACCCTTCTGCGTGCAGCGAGGCGGACGTTCATCGCCGGGGCCGCTGCGCTTCTGGTCGGCGCCGTTGCCGTTCCCTCGTTCGTGGCGCCGACGATGGCAGCCGACGGGCCGCCCTCGGTTGCCGATCTCGCCGCCGGCCTGCTTGGCGCCGTGGTCAACATCTCGACGTCGCAGACTGTTAAAGGCACTGAGGGGCCGGGCGCAGTGCCGATGCCGCAGTTGCCGGAAGGCTCGCCTTTCCAGGACTTCTTCGACGATTTCTTCAAGAACCGTGGCGGCGACAAGGGCGGCGGCGGGCAAAAGGTGCAATCGCTGGGCTCCGGCTTCGTGGTCGACGCCGAGCAGGGCATCGTGGTGACCAACAACCACGTCATTGCCGATGCCGACGACATCGAGGTGAATTTCTCCGATGGGGTGACGCTCAAGGCGACGCTGGTTGGCACCGACACCAAGACCGACGTCGCGGTGCTGAAGGTCGATCCGAAAGGGCACAAGCTGACGGCTGTGAAGTTTGGCGATTCCAACAAGATGCGTGTCGGCGACTGGGTAATGGCGATTGGCAATCCGTTCGGTCTCGGCGGCACGGTGACGGTCGGCATCGTCTCGGCGCGCAATCGCGACATTAATTCCGGTCCCTATGATGATTTCATCCAGACCGATGCCGCGATCAACCGCGGCAATTCAGGTGGACCGCTGTTCAACAGCAGCGGCGAGGTCATCGGCATCAACACGGCAATCATCTCGCCGTCGGGCGGCTCGATCGGCATCGGCTTCTCGATCCCGTCGCAGCTTGCCTCGGGCGTCGTCGACCAGCTTCGCCAGTTCGGCGAGACGCGGCGCGGCTGGCTTGGCGTGCGCATCCAGCCGGTGACCGACGACATTGCCGAGAGCCTGGGCATGGCGACCGCCAAGGGCGCGCTGGTCGCCGGCGTCATCAAGGGCGGGCCGGTCGACAACGGCACCATCCAGGCCGGCGACGTCATCATCAAGTTCGACGGCAAGGACATCCATGAAATGCGCGACCTGCCTCGCGTCGTGGCGGAGAGCCCGGTCGGCAAGGCCGTCGACGTGATCATCGTGCGCAAGGGTGTCGAGCAGACCGTCAAGGTGACGCTCGGCCGGCTCGAGGATGGCGAGAAGCTTGCCAGCGGCGGTGAAAACGGCAACACCGACCAGGACGACGCCGACAAGGCGCCTGCGGTTTCGACGGCTTCCGTGCTCGGCATGACGATCGGCGAGCTCAATGACGAGACGCGCACGAAGTTCGGCATCGCCGCCGACGTCTCCGGCGTCGTCGTGACCGACGTCTCCAAGGATTCGGCGGCGGCCGAACGCGGCATCCAGCCGGGCGAGGTGATCACCGAGATCGCGCAGGAATCGGTCGCAACGCCCAAGGACGTCATGGACCGGATCGGTGCGCTGAAGGAGCAGGGGCGCAAGAACGCGCTTTTGATGCTGGCGTCGAAGACCGGCGAGCTGAGGTTTGTGACAATCCGGATGGATTGAGTCCGGAAGAGCCTGCAACACTCTGATGTTGAAAGGAAAAGGGCGGCTACCGGGCCGCTCTTTTTCTTGCCTGCCAGTCTGTGCGTGACAGCCTGTAGAAGACATGTCGCCTGAGTGCGGTGTGGTTGTCCGGAACACCTGGATGGTCGAAGTCGGAGGCGGGGTCGGGGATCATGCCCAGGCGCTCCATGACGGCAATGGACCGGCTGTTATCCTGACTGCGAAGGACACGATTTCATCGAGGCCAAGTCTTTCAAAGCCATAGGTGAGCCAGGCTTCGGCTGCTTCGGTGACATAGAAGCGGCCCCAGAATTCGGGTGCCAGCCGCCAGCCGATCTCGATCGTGCCGGGCGGCAGGAATGGCAAATGATCGGTTCGGGTTACGCCGACGAAGCCGATGCATTCACCTGTGGCTGCGATCTCAGCGGCCGCGAAGCCGAAGCCGTCGCGATCGATAGCCGCGCGCAACTCCTCCATCTTGGCGTCAGCCTGGGCGCGGTCGCGGCGAAACGGAAAGAACTCCATGACCAACTCGTCGGAATTGATGCGATGGAAGAGCTCGCGGTCACGATCTTCCCAGTTGCGCAGGATCAGGCGCTCGGTGCGGATCGGCGTCATTCGACAAATTCCTCCCGGCGATAACCCTGCAGATAAAGCAAGGCGGTGAGGTCGCCGTGGTCGATGCGGATCTTTGCCTCGGCTGCTACGGCCGGCTTGGCATGCAAGGCGACGCCGATGCCGGCAAGACGGATCATGTCGAGATCGTTGGCGCCATCGCCGACGGCAATGGCATCGGCAGGTGTCAGGCCGAGGCGGGCGGAAATCTCGATAAGGGCTTCGGCCTTGGCGGCGCGGCCGAGGATCGGTTCGGCGACCAAGCCGGTGAAGCGGCGATCCTGCTCGATCAGGCGGTTGGCGCGATTTTCGTGAAAGCCGAGCAATGCTGCGATGCGGGTGGTGAAGATGTCGAAACCACCGGAGATCAGCGCCGTCCAGGCGCCGCTGGCCGCCATCGTCTGGACGAGCGTGCGGCCGCCGGAGGCAAGCGTCAGGCGATTGTCGATGATGCGGTCGATGATTGCGGCATCGAGACCCTTGAGCAGCGCCACGCGCTCGCGCAAGGCCGGCTCGAATGCAATCTCGCCGTTCATCGATCGCGCGGTGATGGCGGCGACACGATCCTTGACGCCGATCTCGTCGGCAAGCTCGTCGATGCATTCCTGGTCGATCATCGTCGAATCCATGTCGGCGATCAGGATCTTCTTGCGCCTGTTCTCAGCTGGCTGGACGGCCACGTCGATCGGTTTGGAAGCAAGCGCGGCATGCAGGCGCGCCGTTATTTCGGAAGCGTCGGCGGTCTCCGGCAAGTCGAGCTCGCAGGCGATGCCTTCGGCCAGCCAGCGAACAGCGCTTGCGCCGACCGACCGCGAGGCCATATTCGCTAGCGTCGACGTCAATGCGCGGCCGGCGGGATGGGATAGAAGCGTGGCGATCAGCGGCATCGAAAATTCCAGCGGACAGGCGGGCGAAGGCCGCGTGAAGAACGCGATCCTGATAGCCGGGCCGACCGCCAGCGGCAAGTCGGCGCTCGCACTCGACCTCGCCGAGCGCAATGGCGGTGTCATCGTCAACACCGATTCCATGCAAGGCTATTCGGTGCTCGACGTGCTGACGGCGCGGCCTGGTCCTGCCGAACTCGCCCGCGTCCCTCACTTTCTTTATGGACACGTCGATCCGTCCACTGCCTATTCCACCGGCGCCTGGTTGCGTGATGTCACGAAGCTGATGGACGACGGCACGCTCTCGGAGCGGCCAGTGATTTTCGTCGGCGGTACCGGGCTTTATTTCCGGGCGCTCACGGAAGGTATCTCGGAGATGCCCGACATTCCGAAGTCGATCCGCGATCGCTGGCGCTACGAACTCCAGGAACAGGGCGCAGTGAGATTGCACCGCATCCTGTTGCGCGAGGATTCTGCGGCCGGCATGATGCTGAGGCCGACGGATGGCCAGCGCATCGTGCGGGCGCTGGAGGTGCTCGACGCATCGGGCCGTTCCATCCTGGAATGGCAGGCCGCGCGTGGCCGGCCGTTGATCGACAGGAGCAGCGCGCGCTTTTTCGTCATCGAGCCGGAGCGAGCGGCGCTGGTGGAGCGGATCGATGCCCGCTTCGACCGCATGCTGGACAAGGGGGCACTGGACGAGGTGAAGCAGCTTTCGGCGCTCGGCCTCGATCCCGACCTGCCGGCGATGAAGGCGATCGGTGTTCGCGAGCTCCAGGCCGCGCTGGCCGGCGCCATCAGTTTTCCCGAGGCTATCGAGCGCGCGAAGATCGCGACGCGGCAATATGCCAAACGGCAGACGACCTGGTTCAGGCACCAATTGGGCCCGGAATGGCAGAGATTGCGTCCGGGTGAGGGGATCGACTCGATGCCCTCACCCCCTCCTTCGAGCGCAACCTGAAAAGTCGACACCGAGGGGCCATTTCGCGTTGAAGTTGTCCAGGTTAACTGTCCGTAAGTTCCCGCATGCCATAAGATCGATAGGAACTTTCCAACGGGGAGCAGATGCGTTTCCATAAGGCGGAATCAGCCTTTTTTGTGTTTATTTTTGTGATCCTGGCCGCCGGCCTGGTGACGCTTTACGCCTATGGGCTCCTGCAAACCCTGGCCGCCGACATTAGCAATACGCCTTCGGAACTCGATGAAATCATCTATCTCAACAAGCTGCTGTTTGCGACCGGCGTGCTGCTGGCGACTGCGCTGTTCTTCGGCATTTTCTTCATCTACCCGCTGATCCGAAAGCAGGCGACGGAAGAAGGCAAGCTGCGTGCCATGACCGTTTCGCTCAGCGCGCGTTCAGAGACGCTGGAGCATGCGGCGCTCACCGACAGCCTTACCGGCATGCAGAACCGGCGCTACTTCGACGATGCGCTGAAGGAATATCTCGAAGAGTTCCGCCGTATCGAGAAACCAGTCGGGCTGATGATCCTCGACCTCGACCATTTCAAGCAGGTCAACGACAGCCACGGCCACGATGTCGGCGACGAGGTGTTGCGGGCGGTCGCAAACTGTCTCAAGGACATGACACGCTATCACGACGTGGTGGCGCGCCTCGGCGGCGAGGAGTTCGCGGTGGTCACGCCCAATATGGATGCCGAGCTGCTATCCAAATTCGCCGAGCGCATCCGCAAGGCGATCGCCAACATGTCGGTGCTGACAGGCAATGTCCGACTGAAAATCACCACCAGCGTCGGGCTTGCTGTCTGGGATCGCAAGGAAACCGCCGAGGAGTTCTATCGCCGCGCCGATCGCCAGCTCTATGAGGCGAAGAGGCAAGGGCGCAACCGCGTCTGCGCCTGAAATTCCGTCGTCAAATTCGTGATGTGGAAATTCGTGATGCTGGCCGTCTGGTATCGTTTTTCGCGTTTCCGGTGCACGCAGACCGATGTCACCCAGTCAAGCTGAGATGCTGCCTTTGTGGGGCTTGTCGGAAATAGAGGTGTTGCCGTGACTAAATCCGACCTCTCAGATCGTTATCGGGGCTATATTGCATGTCTAAACAAGCAGGATTGGCCAAACCTGGGGCGGTTTGTCCATGATGAAGTGACCCACAACGGTCGCAAGCTCGGATTGTCCGGCTATCTCGAAATGTTGGTGAGAGACTTCGACCAAATTCCGGACCTTTACTTCGACATTCAGCTATTGGTTGCCGATCCGCCTTATGTAGCGAGCCGGCTAAGCTTCGACTGCGCGCCAAGGGGAACGTTCCTTGGGCTCGATGTGAGCGGGAAAAGAATTTCGTTTGCCGAGAACGTATTCTATGAGTTTCAGAGAGGGAAAATTGGCCAGGTGTGGTCAATTATAGACAAGACAGCCATCGAAGCTCAGCTGTGATATCTGCGAGCGCTGCCTAAAAGTCGCTCGGCTCGATCATTCTGGCGGACGCAGCCCGAAGGTCGCCGGCTTGAGGCCGTATCGCAAGTCGAAATCGTCGTTCCGCTGGGTGCGTGCGGCCGACGGCTTTCGATAGTCCGAATCGCCGGCCTGCCGGCCCGGATCGACGACTTCCGCGAAAGGCATTGCCTGCTGTGATTTCGGCATGTTGCGCAGCCGTTCGACGATCGCCACTAGGTCGACCTCGTCGCCGGTTTCGGACGGCAAGGCATTCTCGCGTTTGGCGGTGCCTGGGATCAAATCCTCGGAGAGTTTTTCGAACTTCATCCGCATCGTCGTCGCCACGCCTTCTCCGAAGGCGATGGCCTCGCGCTGGCCCATGGAAGACAGGAACGCCAGCGTCGAGGCCGAGGAATCGGCGATCGCCGAGCGGATGATCGCCTGGTCCTGCTCGTTGGCGAGCCGCATGGCAAAGAACGTCGAGCACTGCGACAGGATGGTCGGGTCGAGTTCGCCCGGGCGCTGGGTGACGACGCCGAGATAACAGCCATATTTGCGGCCTTCCTTGGCGATGCGCGACAGCGCGTGCCGCGTAGGCGCGAAACCGAGGCGCGCATCGGCCGGCATATAGCGATGCGCTTCCTCGCACAGGAAGAGCAGCCGCAAGCGGCCTTCGCTCCACAATGCCAGGTCGAAGGCCAGCCGCGCCAGCACCGAGCAAACGGAATTGACCACCTCGGACGGCATGCCGGCCATTTCGAAGCAGGTCACCGGGCGGCCGTGATGCGGCACGCGGAAAATGTTGCCGATCGTCTCGTGGATGGTGTCCTCGATCAGGCGCGAGTTGAACATGAAACGGTAGCGCGGATCGGATGCCGCCGATTCGATACGTGCCTTCAGTGACTTGAGGGTCGGGCGATCGTTCTTGCTTTCCAGCAATCCCATGCGCTCGTCGACCAGCTTGATGAGGTCGGCAACGCGATAGGGCACCGGCGCGTCGGCGGTCAGCGCGTCGGTGCTGCGCCGTAGGTAGTTGCCGGAGTTCGGATTGCGGTAGAGGTTCTTGGCCGCGGGGATGAGATCGCGCAAGGCGTCGACCTCTTCCGGGACCGTCTCGCGGCCGCGAAACAGCACCTCGGCAAATTCCTCGAGCTTGAACATCCAGAAGGGCAGGTCGAGCGTCGTCGAATCGACCCTGACGCAATGTTCGGGCAACGATGCGGCGAACTCATTGTGTGGATCGAGGATGAGCACGCGCAGATCGGGCCGGGCGGCGATCGACTTGCGCAAGAGCAGCGACACGGCGGTCGATTTGCCAACTCCAGTGGTGCCGACAATGGCGAAATGGCGCGCCAGCGTATCATCGATGGCGATATTGGCGTCGATGGCCTCGTCCTGCGACAGCGTGCCGATGGTGATCGAATGACGACCGGCGAGATCGTAGACGGCCTGCAGGTCGCGGCTGCGGATACGATGGGCAATGGCGCCGATATGCGGGTAGGTTGTGATACCGCGGTCGAAGATCGGCTTCGCGCCGGGTTCGGCACCGTCGCGCACCTCGCCGATCAATTCGATGCTGACCTCGATCGGATTCTGGCCCTCGCTGCTCCAGGCACGATCCGACTTGCCGATTTCATAGACAAGGCCGACGGTTCGTGATGTGCCGAGATTGATCGAGATCATCTTGCCGACGCTCCACAGGCCGGTGACCGTGCCTTCGATGTCGTCGGCATAGGCGCTGATGGTGGCGCGCGCGCCGTCGCATTGCACGACATTGCCCAGAATGCGCTTGTCGTTCTGCTCCGCCCTGCGGCGCTCCAGCAAAGTCGGTTCCCCAATGGAGGCTTCGCGTTCAACGAGCATGGACAGGCCGGTCCCCTTTTCCCAAGCGATGAGCCTAGGCGAACGGGGTTAAGGTGGGATGAGGCCGGATGGTTTAGCGGACATTAAGGAGTTTGCGAAAACTGGACGAAACGGGCGTTGCCTCGCAAAAAAATTTCGATATATTGGATTAATGGATGATATAGCGAACGACATATCCTCTACTATCGGCAGAAGGATACACACCGAAAGGGTGGCTCGCAGCTGGTCCCTGGCTGAATTGGCGGAGCGGTCCGATGTCTCGAAAGCCATGCTGAGCACGATAGAGCGCGGCATGACCAGCCCGACGGCGGCACTCCTCGTGCGCATCGCGGCCGCCTTTGGCATGACGCTGTCCACATTGATCGCAAGGGCGGAATTGCAGGGCGGTGGCCTGCTTCGCGAAGGTGACCAGCCGCTGTGGCGCGATCCGGCTACGGGTTATGTGCGGCGGCATCTTTCGCCGGTCTCCGACATGCCGCTCGAACTGATCCGGGTCCAGTTGCCGGCCGGCGCCAAGGTAAGTTTCCCGGCGGCGTCCTATGCCTTCATCAGGCAACAGATATGGCTGATCTCCGGGCGCCTCGAATTCACCGAGGGCGACATCGTTCACAAGCTCGAAACCGGCGACTGCCTGGCGCTCGGCGCGCCATCAGATTGCGTCTTCCACGCTCCGGGGCCGGACGCCGCCGACTATCTGGTTGCGTTGGCCAGGCGCTGAGGTGAAGGCACGCCGTCCGAAACGCTCCGACAATGGTGGACCGCCGCTCGACGACTATGACGGTCCGCCCTGGGGCAAGGGCGATCCCTATGTCTTTCTTGCCTGGCGGACCGCCCATGCCCAGGCATGGAAAGCGCCGAGCCGCGAGATCATGCTGATGCGGCTGGACAAGGCCGAGCGGCTGGGCCTGACCTATGAGGAATACACGCTCGAACTGCTGGAACGCGGGCGACATCTGCAAGAGGAAGACGCCGATCGCATCGCGGAAATCCGCCGGGCCAGGAGGCGGAAGCGGACCAGTCATTTCGACTGACGGGTGGCGAAGGGGAAACCACATGAGTTCGATCGAAATCAGGCCACTCAGCAATACTGACGGAACGCAAAAAATGCTGGCGGATCTGCTGATCGGGACAGTCGCTGCCGGCGGCTCGGTCAGCTTCATGCATCCGCTGGCGCCGGAGATGGCCGCGGCCTTCTGGAGCAAGTCCCTTCAGGCGGCCGCCAAAGGCGAAAGGGCGGTGCTTGGGGCCTGGAACGGCGAGGCTCTGGTCGGCACAGTCACCTTGCTGCTCGACTGCCCTCCCAACCAGCCGCACCGGGCCGAGATCGCCAAGCTGATGACCCGCCTCGATTGCCGCGGCAAGGGCATAGCAACCCGCCTGATGGAGGCGGCGGAAGCCGTTGCCGTGGAGAAAGGCCGCACGTTGTTGGTTCTTGACACGGCAAAAGAGGAGGGGGCTTCCGGCCTCTATGAAAAGCTCGGCTTCACGCTGGCCGGCGAAATACCGGATTATGCGCTGAAGCCGCATGGCGGGCTCACAGCCACCCTCATCTACTGGAAACGGATTGGTTCAGCCTGATCCGGCCCGTGCAGATTCGCCGTTGACAGCGGCGTCAAACCAATTCTATTGTCCGCCACCATGAAAAAGGCACTCATTCTCGTAGGAAAGCGCGTGGGCGAGGCGGTGTAACCGCCGGGCGATGACCTCCCATGCGCAAGACACAGGCTCCCTCGGGGGCCTTTTTTATTGCCCGAAACACGACTAAACGACGAGCAATCGCCTGATGGCGAACAGTACGGGACCAGACCGATGAGCAGTGGACAGAATGAGCGGCGCGACATGCCAAGAACTGAAATGCCAAGAACTGAAATGACCGGCGCCGAAATGGTGGTGCAGGCGCTGAAGGACAATGGCGTCAAGCATGTTTTCGGCTATCCGGGCGGCGCGGTTCTGCCAATCTACGATGAAATCTTCCAGCAGGACGAGGTCGAGCACATCCTCGTCCGCCACGAGCAGGGCGCGGGCCACGCGGCGGAAGGCTATGCGCGCTCGACCGGCAAGGCCGGCGTCATGCTGGTGACCTCGGGGCCGGGCGCCACCAATGCGGTGACGCCATTGCAGGACGCGCTGATGGACTCGATCCCGCTGGTCTGCCTGACCGGCCAGGTGCCGACTTCGCTGATCGGCTCGGATGCGTTCCAGGAGTGTGACACGGTCGGCATCACGCGACCCTGCACCAAGCACAACTGGCTAGTGAAGGACGTCAACGAGCTCGCGGCAACGATCCACGAGGCCTTCCATGTGGCAACGACAGGGCGCCCCGGTCCGGTCGTCGTCGACATTCCGAAGGACGTTCAGTTCGCCAAGGGTATCTATGTCCCGCCGCAGACGGCGCCGCGCACCAGCTACCAGCCGAAGGTCCAGGGCGACCTGGAAAAGATCAAGGCGGCGGTCGAGCTGATGGCCGGCGCCAGGAAGCCGATCATCTATTCGGGCGGCGGCGTCATCAATTCCGGCCCGGAGGCGAGCCATCTGCTGCGCGAGCTGGTCGACCTGACCGGCTTTCCCATCACCTCGACGCTGATGGGCCTCGGCGCCTATCCGGCGTCGGGCAAGAACTGGATGGGCATGCTCGGCATGCACGGCACGTATGAGGCAAACATGGCGATGCACGATTGCGACGTCATGCTCTGCATCGGCGCGCGCTTCGACGACCGCATCACCGGGCGGCTGACGGCGTTTTCGCCGAATTCGAAGAAGATCCACATCGACATCGACCCGTCCTCGATCAACAAGAACGTCCACACCGACGTGCCGATCATCGGCGATGTCGGGCGTGTGCTGGAGGATCTGGTGCGGCTGTGGCGGGCAACCGCCAAGGCCGACAAGAAAGCGCTTCACCCGTGGTGGGAGCAGATTGCCAAATGGCGCGCCCGCGATTCGCTCGCCTACAAGATGAACCACGAGGTGATCATGCCGCAATATGCCGTCCAGCGGCTCTATGCGCTGACCAAGGACCTCGACACCTACATCACCACCGAGGTCGGCCAGCACCAGATGTGGGCGGCGCAGCACTATCATTTCGAGAAACCGAACCGCTGGATGACCTCCGGCGGATTGGGCACGATGGGCTACGGCCTGCCGGCGGCGCTCGGTGTGCAGATCGCGCATCCGGATGCGCTGGTCATTGATATCGCCGGCGACGCTTCGGTGCAGATGACGATGCAGGAGATGAGCGCGGCGGTGCAGCACGAGGCGCCGATCAAGATCTTCATCCTCAACAACCAGTATATGGGCATGGTGCGGCAATGGCAGCAGCTGCTGCATGGCAACCGGCTGTCGCATTCCTACACCGAGGCGATGCCGGATTTCGTCAAGCTCGCCGAAGCCTATGGCGGCCACGGCATTCGCTGCGACAAGCCGGACGAGCTCGATGACGCCATCAAGGAGATGATCGCGGTCAAGAAGCCCGTCCTCTTCGACTGTCGCGTGGCGACGCTCGCCAACTGCTTCCCGATGATCCCGTCCGGCAAGGCGCATAACGAGATGCTGTTGCCTGATGAGGCGACCGACGAAGCTGTGGCCAACGCGATCGACGCCAAGGGCAGGGAACTGGTGTAGCCTGGTTCGAGGAAGCTGTGCGGAAACAGCAGATTAGCGCAAAAGTTTTAAATCGAGATTCATGTCATGAACGCACAGTTGCAACCGACCGGCTCGGCCTATTTCATCGCCAAGGAGACGGAAAAACCAGAGAACCACACGCTTTCGGTCCTGGTCGACAATGAGCCGGGCGTGCTTGCCCGGGTCATCGGCCTGTTTTCCGGACGTGGCTACAACATCGAGAGCCTGACGGTCTCGGAAACCGAGCACGAAAAGCACCTGTCGCGCATCACCATCGTGACGCGCGGCACGCCGCACGTGCTGGAGCAGATCAAGCACCAGCTCGAGCGCATCGTGCCGGTGCACCGCGTCGTCGATCTCACCGTGCGGTCGCAGGAATTTGGACAGGAGCGGCCACTGGAGCGGGAACTCGCGCTGGTCAAGGTCGCCGGCACCGGCGAAGCCCGCGTCGAGGCGCTCCGGCTCGCCGATGCATTCCGCGCCAGCGTCATCGATGCCAACACCGAGCATTTCATCTTCGAGATCACCGGCAAGGGGTCCAAGCTCGATCAGTTCATCGCCATCATGAAACCGCTCGGGCTCGTCGAGATCTGCCGCACCGGGGTGGCGGCGATGAACCGCGGCCCGCAAGGGATGTAGTCATCCAGCTTGGCTCTGTCTCATCGCTTTGCCACCGATCGCATTGATTTAGGGAAACGGCATGACCTTCGATGCATTCCTTGCTCTGCTGGTTTATGCCTTCGTGACCTCGGTCACGCCGGGTCCGAACAATTTCATGCTTCTGGCCTCGGGTGTGAATTTCGGCTTGGTCAAGACTGTGCCACACATGCTCGGCATCGGCTTCGGCTTCCTCGTGCTGTTGCTTGCCGTAGGCTTCGGGCTTGGCGCCGTGTTGACGGCCTTTCCGGTGCTGCATACCGGGTTGAAGATCGCCGGCGGCCTTTACCTGCTTTATCTCGCCTGGAAGATCGCCATGTCGCGGTCGCTCGGCGGCGAAGGCGAGGCGAAGGGCCAGCCGATGCGCTTCATCGAGGCTGCGGCTTTCCAGTGGGTCAATCCCAAGGCCTAGGTGATGGCGATTACGGCCATGGCCGTCTATACGAACCCGGAGCGCCCGTTTGTGTCCGTGGTGCTGATCGCGGCTGCGTTCGCCGTCGTCATGCTGCCGAGCATTTCGACCTGGGCCGGTTTCGGCATGGCGCTGCGCGGTTTTCTGGCAGATGCGGTGCGGCTCAAATGGTTCAACATCGCCATGGGCATGATGCTGGCGGCTACGCTGTGGCCGATGCTGCGTTAGCTGCCGTTTTATTGTGCACTGCACATTAAATCTTCGTAATGACGGGTTTTGGCCCTTTTTCGCCTTCGGCATCCTCTATTATCTGGCAAAAGCGCGGCAATCGGCTGCGAGTTGAGCTAGACTACGGCCACCGGATAGCGGCGTGTCGGATCGAGAGGCCTTTTGTCGATGCGCGGAAAGATCGTATTTGCGGTGATCGCTGCAGCCTGCGTTGCCGCGGCGTGGCTCTATCTTTCGCCCAGCGCAATGAGCGACCTTCAGCATCTGGTGTCGGCGAAGCAGACGGCGGCGGACAAACCCGCTGCAGCGGCAAGTGCCGCGCGTTCGACTTCGGTGGTTGCCGCCACCGCCTCGACGGCCGATTTTCCGGTCCGGCGCTATGCCATCGGCTTCGTGTCCTCTCCTGCCGTGGTCAGCATCAACGCACGGGTCTCGAGCCAGATCGTCGCAATCGCGGTCAAGGACGGACAGATGGTGAAGGCAGGCGACCTTCTGTTCTCGCTGGACGATCGCTCGTTGAAGGCGCAATTGGCACGCGATCAGGCGACGCTCGCAAAAGATCAGGCGCTGCTTGCCAGCGCTACGGCCGATCTTCTGCGGGCCAAAAATCTTGTCGCCAGGCAGGCCGGCACACAGCAGACCTACGATCAGGCTGTCGCGGCGCAGAAATCCGCAGCGGCCACCGTCGACGCCGACAAGGCAACGATCGATGCGGACCAAATCCAGCTTGGCTTCGCCACGATCAGGGCGCCGATCTCCGGCAGGCTTGGCGCGGTCAGCGTCGCCGTCGGCGATCTCGTCACCACCAGCAACAGCAGCAGCACGTCGACCCCGCTGGTGACGATCACGCAGGTCGACCCGTTGCAGGTGAATTTCAATCTCCCCGAAAGCGATCTTGCGTTACTGCACAAAGCGCTGGCGGCGCCGCAGCAAGGCGCGGTGACGCTGACCAAGGATGGCGACCCGAAGCCGATCGGCAGGGGAACCCTGGATTTCGTCGATTCCTCCGTCGATACCGCGTCCGGCACGATCGCAACGCGGGCCAGCGTGCCCAACGCCGATCTTTCGCTGTGGCCGGGCCAATATGTCAATGTCGTGCTCGATGCCGGCATTATGCCACAAATGACGTCGGTTCCGACGGTTGCCGTCCAGCCCAGCCAGAAGGGACCGTTCGTCTATGTGATCAAGCCGGACAACACCGTTGAAATGCGGCCGGTGCAGGTCGCGCTGACAGAAGGCGCCAACACCGCGATCAGCCAAGGATTGAAAAGCGGCGAGCGTGTCGTCGTCGAAGGCCAGACCAAGCTGAAGAACGGTGCGGCGGTGCGCGAAGGCAAGGCTTCGACCGGCACCGGCGACCAGGCGGCTCCGAAGGTCGCCGAGGCTGACCGGACGGGCGGAACACAGCCATGATTTCCGAATTCTGCATCCGCAGGCCGGTCGCAACGCTGCTCATGTCGTTCGCTCTGGTTCTGGGCGGGCTATTTGCTTACAAATTCCTGCCGGTGGCGGCACTGCCAAGCGCGGAATTTCCGGTGGTCAACGTCTCGGCCTCGCTGCCCGGGGCCTCGCCGGAAACCATGGCGACCTCGGTGGCAACGCCGCTGATCAAGCAGTTTGCCACCATCGCCGGCATCGATTCGATTTCGACGACCAACTCGCTCGGCTCGACCTCGATCGCCATTCAGTTCGTGCTCAACCGCGACATAGACGACGCCGCCGCCGACGTGCAGGCGGCGATCGCACGCACGCAACGACAATTGCCGCCGGAGATGACCAGCCCGCCGAGCTATCGCAAGGTCAATCCAGCCGACGCGCCGATCCTGCTGATGTCGCTGGTCAGCGACACCATTCCGCTGACCGATCTCGATGCCTTTGCCGAGAATGTGATTTCGCCATCGCTGTCGACAATCGATGGCGTTGCGCAGGTTTCGATCTACGGCCAGCAAAAATATGCCGTACGCGTCCAGATCGATCCGACGGCGCTCGCCGCGCGCGGCATCTCGATCGACCAGCTGCAGACGGCCATTGCCTCGGCCAACAGCAACACGCCGCTCGGCGTGCTCAAGAACAACAAACAGCAACTGACGATCACCGCGAACACGCAGCTGACCAACGCGGCGGGATTCTCCAACATCATCATCGCAACCAAGAACGGACATCCGGTGCGGCTCGGCGAGGTGACCCGCGTCATCGATTCGGTCGAGACCACAACGACGGCAAGCTGGTACGACGGCACCCGCGCCATCATCATGGCGGTGCAGCGTCAGCCGGATGCCAATACCGTCGACGTCGTCGACCGCGTCAAGGCGATGCTGCCTTCCTTCGAGGGTCAGATGCCGGCGGCGGCGAGCATCCAGTTGCTCAACGACCGCTCGACGTCGATCCGCGAGGCGGTGTACGACGTGCAGTTCACGCTGCTGCTCACCATCGCGCTGGTGGTGATGGTGATCTTCCTGTTCCTGCGCCGGGTGACGGCGACGGTCATCCCGGCAGTGGCGGTGCCGATTTCGCTCATCGCCACGCTGGGTGTGATGTACCTGTTCGGCTTTTCCATCGACAACGTCTCATTGATGGGGCTGACGCTGGCGGTCGGCCTTGTCGTCGACGATGCCATCGTCATGCTGGAAAATATTTTCCGCCATATGGAGGAGGACGGGCTCTCGGCCCTCGAGGCGTCGCTCAAGGGCGCGCGCGAGATCGGCTTCACCATCATCTCGATCTCGATCTCGCTGGTCGCCGTGTTCATTCCAGTGCTTTTGATGGGCGGCGTGATCGGGCGCATCTTCAACGAATTCGCGGTGGTGGTGACGGTCGCCATCCTGGCGTCGATGTTCGTCTCGCTGACGCTGACGCCGATGCTGTGCTCGCGGCTGTTGTCATTATCGAAAGCCGAGCAGAAAGCAGCGCATGGCGGGGACCACAGACAAAACGTCTTCATGCGGGGCTATGACAGGCTGCTGACATTCTGCCTGCACCACAATTTCCTTGTCTTCCTTGTCTTCCTCGTGACCGCCGGGCTGTCGGTGTGGCTGATCCAGATCTCGCCGAAGGGCTTTTTCCCGCAGGAGGATATCGGCCAGGTCTCAGTAACGACCATTGCGCGCCAGGATATTTCGTTTGACGCCATGGTGAAGCTGCAGGGGCAAGTGGCGGATGTCTTCACCCATTCGCCCTACGTCGCGCATGTCGGCTGGTCGGCGGGCAGTGGAAGCAATGCGCTCAACCAGGGCCAGCTGTTTGTGCAGCTGAAAGACAAGGACCAGCGACCGAACATCGACAAGGTGCTTTCGGATCTGCGGCGCCAACTTGCCAACGTGCCCGGCATCGAAACCTACATGCAGCCGGTGCAGAACCTGCGGCTCGGCGCGCGTTCTTCGGCGAGTGCCTACCAGCTTGCCGTGCAGGGCCTCGATACCCGCCTGACGAACGTCTGGGCGCAGAAGCTGACGGACGCGATGGCTGCCGATCATGCTGCCTTCACCGACGTCACCAATGACCTGCAGAACAACGCACTGCAGGCGACGCTGGTGATCGACCGCGACAAGGCGGCGACGCTCGGCGTCGATACCGACACGCTGCGTTCCAGCCTTTATGGCGGTTTCGGCACCCAGCAGGTGTCGACCATCTTCGGCTCGGCCGACAGCTATGACGTGATCATGGAACTCGACCCGAAGATCGAGTGGTCGCCCGAGCGGATGCTGGCCATCAAGGTGAGAACGGCGAGCGGCAGCCTGGTGCCGCTCGGCGCGTTCGCCCGTGTCGATCGGACCGCTGGTGCGCTGACCGTCAACCAACTCGGCCAGCTTCCGGCTGTGACCATCTCCTACAATCTGCCGCAGGGCGTGGCCCTCGGCGACAGCGTGAGCCACATCAATGCGCTGAAGGAAAAGATCGGCATGCCGCCGACGATCTCGACCACTTTCTCGGGCACGGCGAAGACCTTCCAGGATTCGCTTTCCAACCAGGGACTGCTGATCGGTGGCGCGATCCTCACCATCTATATCGTTCTCGGCATGCTCTATGAGAGCTTCATCCATCCGCTTACCATCCTGACCGGGCTTCCGTCGGCGGTGCTTGGCGCGCTGGTGGCACTGCGGCTGGCGGGGATGGACCTGTCGGTGATCGCGGTGATCGGCATCCTGATGCTGATCGGCATCGTCAAGAAGAACGGCATCATGATGATCGACGTGGCGCTCGAGCTTAGGCGCGAGGGGTTGTCGCCTGTCGAATCCATCCACAAGGCCTGCCTGATGCGCTTCCGACCGATCATGATGACCACGCTTGCCGCGCTGATGGGTACCATCCCGATCGCGCTCGGCACCGGCGCCAGTGCGGAACTGCGCCAGCCTCTCGGCGTGGCGGTGGTCGGCGGTCTCGTCGCCTCGCAGGCACTGACGCTGTTCGTCACGCCCGTCATCTACGTCTACATGGAGCATTTTTCCGGCTGGCTGGTCAGGCTTTGGGCGCGGCGCCGGGGCGAGCCGAGGCCGGTCGAAGCGGTCGACCAGCCGTCACTGTTCGACGAGGAGGAAGAACCAGTGCCGCAAAAGGCGGCAGCCGAATAGCGCTGGCCCAAGCCGTGGTGCTTGCGGCCGGGGGTCCGCGATCGTAATTTGACGCCATGCCGCATAATCACCACCATGACAACGAGCTTGATCCTTTTGCGGCGCGCGTGCGCGCGCTGGAGACGATTCTCACCCGCAAAGGCCTGATCGATCCGGCGGCGATCGATGTCATTGTCGACACCTACGAGACCAAGATCGGGCCGCGCAACGGCGCAAAGGTGGTGGCGAAAGCCTGGGTTGATCCCGCGTTTGCCGCATGGCTGAAGTGTGACGCGACGGCAGCAATCGAATCGCTCGGCTACACCGGCCGGCAAGGCGAGCACATGCAGGCGGTCTTCAACACGGCCGACACGCACAACCTCGTCGTCTGCACGCTATGCTCCTGCTATCCGTGGTCGGTGCTCGGCCTGCCGCCGGTCTGGTACAAGGCGCCGCCCTACCGTTCGCGCGCAGTGATCGATCCGCGCGGCGTGCTCGAGGAATTCGGGCTGATCTTGCCGGCGACGACAACAATCCGGGTGTGGGATTCGACCGCCGAGCTTCGCTATCTGGTGGTGCCTATGCAGCCAAGGGGCACCGAGGGCTGGGATGAGGCACGGCTCGCCGATCTTGTGACGCGCAATGCCATGATCGGCACCGCGTTGGCGCGGGAGCCGGCATGAACGGGCCGCAGGATCTCGGCGGCCAGATGGGTTTCGGGCCGGTCGCGCCAGAACCGGACGAACCCTATTTCCATACCGATTGGGAAAGGCGGGCGCTGGGCGTGACGTTGTGCGCCGGCGCCATGGGCGCTTGGAACATCGACGAGAGCCGGCACGCGCGGGAATCGCTGCATCCAGCGGATTATTATGCCTCCAGCTACTACCAGATATGGATCAAGGCGCTGGAGGTGCTGCTCAAACGCCATGGTTTCGTCGGCGACCGCGACCTGGCCACGGGCGACGCAGTCGACCCTGCAGCGACACCCAAACGGGTGCTGAAGGCTAAAGATGTTCCGGCGGTGCTGGCCAAGGGCGGGCCTTGCGACCGGCCGGTCGCTACGCCGGCGCGGTTCAAGGCGGGCGACACTGTGCGTACGAAGAATTTCCATCCGACGGGCCACACCAGGCTCCCGCGCTATGCACGCGGCAAGCAAGGTGTCGTCGAGGCTGTGCGCGGCGGCTTTGTTTTTCCCGACACAAACGCGCACGGCCAGGGTGAAAACCCGCAATGGGTCTATACGGTGGCCTTCACCGGCAGCGAAATCTGGGGCGAGGGCGCCGACCCGACACTTGTCGTTTCGATCGATGCGTGGGAGAACTACCTTGAGTCGGCGTGAGACGAGCTCAATCGCCGCTATGTCGCCAGCCGGTGTCGAGGCGCCTGTGTTTGCCGAGCCGTGGCAAGCAGAGGCCTTTGCCATGACGGTAGCACTGCACGATAACGGGTTGTTTTCGTGGAGCGAATGGGCGGATGCTTTGTCGGCAGAGGTGAAGCGGCCGGGCGCCGCGCGCGACGGTCGCGATTACTACGAGCACTGGCTGGCGGCGCTGGAAAAGCTGCTGTCGGCCAAAGGCATTGCCGGCAAGAAAGACGTGGACACCATTGCCGCTGCCTGGGAACGCGCCGCGCACGCAACGCCGCATGGCAAGCCGATCCTGCTGGAGAACGATCCACGGCGGGTTCGGTAAGCTGCGGTCGCCTGGTTTGTTCTCTTTACGTTCCTGTTCGTCACTGATAATCCTGTCGCAGCGGCGCAGTTGCCGGCGGTGAAATTTGATGGTGATGGCACTCGCCTTGTCTTTCCCTCGCGAATCCGGTCTGTCGCGCTGATGGAATTCTCTCCTCAACAGGACGAGGCGCTGAAGGCAGTGGCCGGCTGGCTGAAAGCCGGCAAGCCGCAGCTGTTCCGGCTGTTCGGCTATGCCGGCACCGGCAAGACGACGCTGGCGCGCTATTTCGCCGAGCATGTCGACGGCCAGGTGCAGTTCGCCGCGTTTACCGGCAAGGCGGCGCAGGTGCTGCGTTCCAAGGGCGCGGTCAATGCCCGTACCATCCATTCGCTGATCTACCGGCCGAAAGGCGAGGAATCGGTAGCGGACGAGGTGACCGGCAAAACCTCGATGTCGCCGACCTTTTCGCTTAACCGGCAAAGCCCGATCTCGCGGGCCAAGCTCGTCGTCATCGACGAATGCTCGATGGTCGACGAGCAGCTTGGCCGTGACCTGATGAGCTTCGGCACGCCGATCCTGGTGCTTGGCGATCCCGGCCAGTTGCCGCCGATCTCCGGCGGCGGCTTCTTCACCGACCACGAGCCGGACATTCTGCTCACCGAAATCCACCGCCAGGCGCGCGACAACCCGATCATCAGGCTGGCGCTCGACGTGCGCGAGGGCCGCGAGTTCATGCGCGGCGACTATGGCGCGGCGCAAGTGATCGGCAAGGAAGACGTCACCCAGGAACTGGTGCTGAAGGCGGACCAGGTGCTGGTCGGTACCAACCGCACGCGCCGCCGCTATAACCAGCGGCTGCGCGAGCTGAAGGGGTTCAACGCCGATTATCCGCAAGCCGGCGACAAGCTGGTCTGCCTTCGCAACGATCCGGCCAAGGGACTGCTCAACGGCTCGCTGTGGAAGGTGATGACCTCGTCGCGCGAGACGGTCAAGCCCGGCATCAATCTGCTGGTTTCGCCGGAGGAAGACGACCCGGATCGCGGCGTCGCCAAGATCAAGCTGCTCAAGGCGGCGTTCGAAGATCCGGACGCCGACATTCCCTGGCAGCAGAAGAAGCGTTTCGACGATTTCGACTATGGCTACGCGCTGACCGTGCACAAGGCGCAGGGGTCGCAGTGGAACGAGATCGTGCTTTTCGACGAAAGCTGGGCGTTCAAGGAAACCCGGCAGCGTTGGCTCTACACCGCCATCACGCGCGCGGCCGAACGGCTGACGATCGTCCGATAGGCCGCATCAGCGCTGGGCGATCGGGTTGGCGCCAAGCCATTCCCAAGCGGCGGCCTCGTCCTTGGCCTCGAAATGCCGGAGTTCGATAGGCACAGAGGCAGGCAGAAAGGCTCTTGCCTCGGCTATCCAGTTCGGCTCACCGACCGCGGCGCAGCGGCCGATATGCTCCACTGCATGAGCTATGCCCTGTTCGATCGTCTCGTCCGATACGTCGGTCCAGTCGACACCCTCATGATCGATCAGGCGCACCAGCACGTCGATTTTCGAGTGCAGCGCGTAGGCCGCTTCCAGCAATCCAAACAGGTTTTCGGCGCCGGCCGCTGCGACATGGCCGACGACATCGATGGCGAGGAGGTCTTCGCGATCGGTATCGATGCGGCGGATCGCGGGCACGGCATCGAGAAAATTCAACAGGCAACTCCTTGCGCTCGATTTTCTTAGTTCACCTTGGAACACCTGAAACCCTCTGTCTGTTCCCCTTAAAGGCGGTATAGATGCGCGCCGAGATCAGCCTGGAACCGTGCAAATGCCTGCAAAGCTTTCCGTCAACCTCAACGCCATCGCCATGCTGCGCAACCGGCGGGACCTGCCGTGGCCAAGCGTGACCGGGCTTGGACGCATTGCCCTTGCCGCCGGCGCGCATGGGCTGACGGTGCACCCGCGACCCGACGAGCGGCACACCAGGCATTCCGATCTGCCGCAGATCAGGGCGCTGATCGACGACGAGTTCCCGAATGCGGAATTCAACATCGAGGGCTATCCGACCGCGGAGTTCCTGGCGCTTGTGGAAAAGCATCAGCCCGAGCAGGTGACGCTGGTGCCCGACGACCCGGCGCAAGCGACTTCCGATCATGGCTGGAACTTCGCCGCCGAGGCTGCGTTCCTGACACCGGTTGTCAAGCGCCTGAAGAAGGGAGGCTTTCGCGTGTCGCTGTTTTCCGATCCTGACCCCGATGGCGTGAAAGCTGCTCGCGACACCGGCGCCGACCGGATCGAACTCTATACGGGTCCATACGGCAGCTATCATTCCGATTCGGCAAAAGCGGCGAAGGAATTGGAGAAATTGGGAAAGACGGCGGATGCCGCGCTGGCCGCAGGGCTCCAGGTCAATGCCGGGCACGACCTTGTGGTGAGCAATTTGCCGGCACTGGCCAGGCGCATCCCGGCATTGGCCGAAGTGTCGATCGGGCATGGGTTGACAGCCGATGCGTTGGGGTATGGCATGGCTGGAACGGTCAGGCGGTTTCTGAAGGCTTGTGGCTGGTAGAGAGAGGCGAGCCGATAGCCCTGCGTTCCCGGCACGGCAGCGCGCCCTTTCCATCCCCGCAGCATAGAGCACCGAACGTCTATGGGAGTGTCGTCCATGGCCCTTGCCAACGCTGGTAGCGAGGCAGAACCCATCGAGCAATCCAGCCACTCCACCGTCGAGCAGCACAGCACCAAGGTGCTGATGCTGGGCGCGTTGGGCGTGGTTTACGGCGATATCGGCACCAGCCCAATTTACGCATTTCGGGAAGCACTGCACGCGTCGTCGGGACCAGTAGCGCGCAACGACGTCCTCGGTGTGCTGTCGCTTATCGTCTGGGCGCTGACGATCATCGTCACGATAAAATACGTCGCTTTCGTCCTCAGAGCCGACAACAAGGGCGAGGGCGGCACGCTGTCGCTGATGTCGCTTGCGCGTAGTGCTTATCCAAAGGGAGCCCCGTTCATTCTGGGGATCGGACTTTGCGGCGCGGCGCTTTTTTTCGGCGACGCGATAATAACGCCCGCCATCTCCGTGCTTTCGGCTGTCGAGGGCCTGGAAGTGATGGCTCCGACGCTCGAAACCTTTGTCGTTCCGATCACTCTTGTCATCCTGGCAATGCTCTTTGCCGTGCAACGGTTCGGCACCGGCAGGGTGGCGGCCGTGTTCGGGCCGGTGACGGCAGCGTGGTTCCTGGCAATCGGCGCCGCCGGGGTCTACCATCTGCTTGACGATCCGTCGGTCCTGCTGGCGGTCAATCCCTATTACGCGGTCGCTTATCTAGCCAATACGCCCACCGGCGCTTTCGTCACGGTCGGGGCGGTGTTCCTGGCGGTCACCGGGGCCGAAGCCCTCTATGTCGATCTCGGCCATTTCGGGCGCAGGCCGATCGTGCTGGCATGGTTTGCTGTCGTGTTTCCTTGTTTGCTCCTCAACTATTTCGGACAAGGCGCGTTCGTTCTTGCCAACGGCGGCAAACCCACCAATCCATTCTTCCAGATGCTGCCGGATTGGGCGCTAATGCCCATGGTTGGGCTGGCCACGGCAGCGACGGTGATCGCCAGTCAGGCGGTGATCTCCGGCGCTTTCTCACTGACGCGTCAGGCGGTGCAGCTCAATCTGCTGCCACGTATCGAGGTGCAGCATACTTCCGAGATGCAGTCCGGCCAGATCTACATGCCGCGGGTCAATCTGGTGGTCGCGCTGGGCGTGATGTTGCTGGTGGTCGGCTTTGGCAGTTCGAGTTCGCTAGCTTCCGCCTATGGCATTTCGGTGACTGGCGAAATGCTTATGACGACCATCCTGCTGTTCGTGGTGATGCGGTTCCGGTGGAAATGGCAGCTTGCACTGGCGGCCGCGCTCACACTGCTGTTCGGCACGATCGATACCGGATTTTTCCTCGCAAACGTCGTCAAGATCCTCGAAGGCGGGTGGGTGTCGATCACGGTTGCCTGCGGCATGGGGCTGATCATGTCCACATGGATCCGCGGCACCCGCTATTTGTTCGACAAGACCCGCCGGAACGAGATCCCGCTCGATTTCCTCGCCGGCAATCTGCTGAAGAAGAAGCCGCATCTGGTGTCGGGCACCGCGGTGTTCCTGACCAGCGATCCGCTGAGCGCGCCGACGGCACTGATGCACAGCCTCAAGCACTACAAGGTGCTGCACGAGCAGAACGTCATCCTTTCGGTGGTGACGGCGCCGCAACCGGTCGTGCCCGACAGCGAGCGGGTGAAGATGGAGACCGTCAACGAGCTGTTCATGCGGGTGACGCTGACCTTCGGCTACATGGAGCAGCCCAACATCCCGCGTGCGCTGGCGATCTGCCGCAAGCAGGGCTGGAAGTTCGACATCATGACGACCTCCTTCTTCCTGTCGCGGCGCTCGCTCAAGGCCTCGCCCAATTCCGGCATGCCGGTCTGGCAGGACAAGCTGTTCATCGGGCTGGCGCGCTCGGCGGCCGATGCAACGGAATATTTCCAGATCCCGACCGGACGCGTCGTCGAGATCGGGACGCAGGTGGCTATTTGAAACGTGTCCGTTGCGACATTCCAGGTAGTCTGCCGATGGGACTGAGTCTGCCAAGTCGTGGAGGACTCGCAATATCGGGACGGAGCCATTACGTGACGGCACTTGATATTGCAGCGCAGCAAGCGTAGAGCACCGCGCGCTTATCGGAGTGTCGTCCATGGCCCTTACCAATGCTGGTAACGAGGCAGAACCTGTCGAACAATCCAGCCATTCTGAGGTCGAGCAGCACAGCACCAAGGTGCTGATGCTGGGCGCGCTCGGCGTGGTTTACGGCGATATCGGCACCAGCCCGATCTATGCATTCCGAGAGGCGTTGCATGCATCAGCCGGTGGCAATGTCGCCAACCGTGGCGACATCCTGGGCGTACTCTCGCTGATCATCTGGTCGCTGACGATCACCGTCACCATCAAATACATCATGTTCGTGCTCCGTGCCGACAATCGAGGCGAAGGCGGGGTGCTGTCGCTGATGGCGCTGGCGCGCAACAGTTTTCCGACGCGCTCGGCGGTGATCCTCGGCATCGGCATCGTCGGCGCGGCGCTTTTTTTCGGCGACGCGGTCATTACGCCGGCGATCTCGGTGCTATCAGCGGTCGAAGGTATGAATGTCGTCACGCCGACATTTCAGCCCTATGTGGTGCCGCTGACACTGGCCATCCTGGCGATCCTGTTTGCGGTACAGCGGTTCGGCACCGGCGGCGTAGGATTGGTGTTCGGGCCAGTCACGGCGCTATGGTTCCTGGCCATCGGCCTTTCCGGCATTAACCACATCATCGCCGATCCGGAAATCCTGCTGGCGATCAGCCCGCATTACATCGTGTCGTTCCTGGTCAACTCGCCCGACGTGGCCTTCGTCACGGTTGGTGCGGTCTTCCTCGCCGTCACCGGCGCCGAGGCGCTCTATGCCGATCTCGGCCATTTCGGCCGCAAGCCGATCGTGCTCGCCTGGCTGGCAATCGTGTTCCCTTGTCTATTGCTCAACTATGTCGGGCAAGGCGCCTTCGTGCTGGCAAATGGCGGCGTTGTCGGCCATCCCTTCTTTGAGATGAACCAGGGCTGGACGCTTATTCCGATGGTCGTGCTGGCGACGGCGGCGACCGTCATCGCCAGCCAGGCGGTGATCTCCGGCGCTTTCTCGCTGACCAGGCAGGCGGTGCAGCTCAACATGCTGCCGCGTTTCGTCATCCAGCACACGTCGGAAAAACAGTCGGGCCAGATCTATCTGCCGCGCATCAACCTGATGCTGGCGCTGGTCGTGATGTTGCTGGTGGTCGGCTTCGGCGAATCCAGCCGCCTGGCCTCGGCCTACGGTATTTCGGTGACCGGCAACATGCTGGTGACGAATGTGCTGCTTTTTGTTGTGATGACGCGCATCTGGAAATGGCCGCTTGGCGTCGCGATCGCCTTGATGGCCGTGTTCGCCTTCGTCGATACCGGCTTCTTTGCCGCCAACATAGTCAAGGTGTTTGAAGGTGGCTGGGCATCGCTTGCCATCGCCGCAGTTATCGTGATGACTATGTGGACATGGATCCGCGGTAGCCGCTATTTGTTCGACAAGACCCGCCGGAACGAGATCCCGCTCGATTTCCTCGCCGGCAATCTGCTGAAGAAGAAGCCGCATCTGGTGTCGGGCACCGCGGTGTTCCTGACCAGCGATCCGCTGAGCGCGCCGACGGCACTGATGCACAGCCTCAAGCACTACAAGGTGCTGCATGAGCAGAACGTCATCCTTTCGGTTGTGACGGCGCCGCAGCCGGTCGTGCCCGACAGCGAGCGGGTGAAGATGGAGACCGTCAACGAGCTGTTCATGCGGGTGACGCTGACCTTCGGCTACATGG